>DASVSK010000822.1:0-3730 GCA_036388135.1 Pyrinomonadaceae bacterium
GGATGCCGGTCGGGAGCCCGTTCTGCCCG
Organism: Pyrinomonadaceae bacterium; assembly: GCA_036388135.1. Taxonomy (GTDB): domain Bacteria; phylum Acidobacteriota; class Blastocatellia; order Pyrinomonadales; family Pyrinomonadaceae; genus QHXN01. Next base: position 30 of record DASVSK010000822.1, read on the forward strand.
AAGCCGTTCGGGACCGAGACCGCGGGGACGCCGACGAGGTTGCTCGCGCCGATGGGCGAGGCGGCCCCGATGCCGGGGTACGCCTTGTCGAAGGTCTTGTCCACGGGGTACGAGACCGTCGAGCGTGACGGCGCTGCGATGACGTCCACCTTCCTGAACATCTCGGCCCACGCCCGCCGCATCGGCGCGCGCATGCGCATCGCGTGCAGGTAGTCGACCGCCGTGACGAGCGAGGCGGCGTAGCCGCCGACGCGCCCCTCGGGCGAGGCCAGCTCGCCGACGCGCCCCGACTCGATGAGGTCGCGGAAGGCGCTCGCGCCCTCGGCGTCGACGATGGTGCCGACCGCGGGGCCGTAGGGGAAGTCGGGCAGCGTGACGTCCATCTCGACGGCGGCGAAGCGGCGGAGCACGTCGAGCGAGGCGAGGAAGTTTTTGCTCACCTCGGGCTGCGCCTTCTCGTAAGAGTCCTTCATCACGCCGACGCGCAGCAGACGCCGCGTGCGGCGCGGGTTGAGCAGACGCCCCTCGGGCGAGTAGCGCGGGAGCGCCTCGGACGCGCGCGAGGTCGGGTCGAGCGGGTCGCGCCCGGCGATGCCCGCGAGGACGAGCCCGGAGTCCAGCGCCGAGCGGCACATGGGGCCGAGCTTGTCGAGCGTCCAGGAGAGCGCCATCGCGCCGTGGCGCGAGACCGCGCCGTAGGTGGGGCGCAGCCCCGAGACGCCGCAGAAGGCCGCGGGCGTGATGATTGAGCCCGAGGTCTCGGAGCCGATGGAGAAGGCGACGCACGCGGCGGCCGTCGCCGCGCCCGGCCCCGACGAGGAGCCGCCCGACCAGAAGCCGGTGTTCCAGGGCGTGCGGCACGCGCCCGTCCAGGAGGCGTCGGCCTGGTTGTAGCCCATGCCGCCCGCCAGCTCGATCATCGCCAGCTTGGCGACGAGCACCGCGCCCGCCTCGCGCAGTCGCGTGACGACGGTGGCGTCGTAGTCGAACCGCTGACCCTTGTAAGGCGTCGCTCCCCACGTCGTCGGGGCTTCGCGCGTGGCGCAGAGGTCTTTGACGCCGTAGGGGATGCCGTGGAGCGGCCCGCGGTAGCGGCCGCGTCTGATCTCGGCCTCGGCCTCGCGCGCCTCTTTGAGCGCCGTCTCGCGCATCACGTAGGCGACCGCGTTCAGGCGCTTGCCCACGGTCTCCAGCCTTTGCAGGTAGGCTTCGGTCAGCTCGACGGGCGAGAGGCGGCGCGCGCGAATCTGCGCGGCCAGCTCGGAGACGGGTGCGTAGAGTGTTTCGACTGTGACCATCGTCTGTGCGCCTCCCGGCGTCAGGCTTCGAAGGCGAAGTCCGGCTCGTCGGAGTTCTTGAGCTTGAAGGCGCGCAGGCGCTCGGCCGTGCGGACGTTGCCTTCGAGGTCGCGTCTGACGGCCTGCAACTGCTCGGGCGTGAGGCGCTCGCCGAAGCGCAGGCGGGCGACCTCGCCGTAAGCCTCGGCCAGCGGTGAGGGGCGCGGCGGGCCCTGCTGCGGCGTCGGGCTGGGCTGCGGGTTCGGGGGCGACGTCGGCTCCTTCGTCGCGGGCGGCGTCTGCGTGTGCGCGGCCGCGGCCAGCGCGGGCGCGGCGAGACAGGCGGCCGCCAGCTCCTTCGTAAAGCGGCGGCGCGAGGCGCGCCCCTCCGTGCTCTCGGTCTTCTCTTTTTTCATGTGTGGTCGGCTCGCTTCTCTCTTCGTCCGTGCGCCCGCCGTCGCGCGAGCGCCGAGGCATTATGCGACAGGCGCGGCGCGCGCGCGAAGTGAAACCGGAATCGTCAACGGTCGCGCGCGGGGTGGGCGTGCGCCTCGGCCACGCCGCACTCGTCGAAGACCTCGGCGGGCGTGCTGTATTCGTCCTACAGAAAAGCCTTGACGACCTCGACCAGCTCTTCGAGCCGGAGGAGCGGGATCATGTGACCCGCGCCCGCGAAGGTGCAGACGAGGGCGCGCGGGTAGGTCTCGCGCAGTCGCCGGCGCTCCTCCGCCGGGAGCATCGGGTCGTCGTCCGACTCGATGATGAGCACGCGCCCCGGCCAGCCCGCGTGGTCTTCCGCCGCGTAAGACTCGTTGAGGTTGAAGTCCGCGCCGAGCGCCACGCGCGAGATGAGCGTCCGCTTCGTCAGCGTGCGGTCGAAGTATTCGTCGAGCCGCCGCCTGAACTCCGCGACGCGCGCGGCGTGCTCCTCCGGGACGGGCGCGTCGAGGTGCTTCGACAGCTCCATCCTCATCAGCCCGCGCGTCACGGCGAAGGGGAGCAGCCGCAGGAGGTTGCGCACGAGCCCCGCGCGCCCGGCCTGCTTCGGGCTCGGCGCGCCGGTCGAGAGCAGCACGAGGTCTTCGACCTGCGCGCGCCTTCGCCGGAAGAACGCCTGCGCGACGAGCCCGCCGAACGAGCCGCCGAAGACGACCGCGCGCCCGACGTGTTCGCGGTCGAGGATGGCGCTCGCCGCGTCGCAGGCCTCGTCGAGCGTCGAGACGTCGGCGACCGTCGGGGTGATGGTGCGGTACTCGTCGGCGAAGGCCGCGGCGAGCCCGCGCATCGTCTCCGCGCCGCCGACCGCGCCGTGAAACAGCAGCAGCGTCTTCTCGCCGCTGCCCGCGGTCTCGTACTCCCACTCGACGCCCCTGATGACGAGCTTCTTCTCGGCCATGATTCCGGTGCCGCCCGCGGCGCTTCACGCGGGGAAAGTTATCTCAAACGCTCTTCAAACGAAGCGGTTCAGGGCCGCCGCGCCCGCCGGAAGATTATCACGAGGGCGAGGCACAACCCCGCGGGGAGCCAGACCCAGAGCAGCTCGCTCAGGATGACGGCGAGCCCACGCGCGCCGAAGAACTCGCCGACGCCGATGGGCGAGACTTCGACCGGGCGGAAGGGGAAGAAGTAGCGCGCGCCGCCGAAGGGCGCGAAGAGGGCGACGCCGAGCCCTCCGTTCGTCAGCGCGTCGAGCGCCGCGTGCGAGGCGGTGGCGAGCGAGAAGAAGGCCGCGAGCGCCGCGCGGTTCGCCGCGTCGCGGAAGAAGACGAGCGTCACAGACACCCCCGTCAGCACCGCGAAGGCGAGCGAGTGCGTGAAGCCGCGGTGGCCGAACACGCTGCCGTACGGGATGCCGAGGTCGAAGGCCAGCACGTCCGCGTCCGGCACGACGGCGCACAGCACCGAGAGCACCCAGAAGCGCGGCGGCATCCGACGCCGCGCGTAGGCCCCGCCCATCGCGGCGGCGAAGAACGCGTGCGTGAAGACTGAGGCCATGCGGCTGGGGAAGTCAAAAGTAAAAAGGCAAAAGGCAAAAGATAAGAGAGTCGAGTCGAGCTAATAAAAGTTCCGCGCGCGTCCGCGCGTCCACACTTTTGCCTTTTTACTTTTGCCTTTTTATTTCCGCGAGGAAGTCGAGCAGGGCTCGGTTCAGCTCGCGGGGCGTCTCGACCGGCGGGTGGTGGCTCGCGCCGGGGATGGTGACTTTGCGCGCGCCGGGGATTTTGGCGGCGAGCGTGTCGGCGATGTCCAGCAGGTGTTTGCCGTCGAGGCTCCCGACGACGACGAGCGTGGGCGCTTTGATCTGTCCCAGCCGCTCGGCGGTCGGCGGCTCGGGCGACTGCGAGTGGCCGGCGCGGATGTAGGCGTGGGCCTTGTAGTTCTCGACCATCATCCGGCGCATCGACTCGCGCGCGCGCGGCCGGT
>DASVSK010000823.1:0-4201 GCA_036388135.1 Pyrinomonadaceae bacterium
AAGATCAAGGCGGCCGTCTTCGACCCTTACGTTGACATCGCCGTCAACCTCGCCACCGCCGTGATGATGGTCGTGCCCGGCCTCCAGGGGGTCGCCATGATTATCGCCATCGCCTACAACACGGCGCGGACGGTCTCGCAGATGGAGGAGCAGGCGAACAAGGGCACGATCTCGGGCAAGACCGTGATCTTCGGCGCGGCGGAGATAGGGCTCAACCTCATCCCTCTGGCCGGGAAGGGCTCCAAGCTCATCACCATCGGGGGCAGGACCTTCCACACCGTCGAGGCCGTCACCTTCGGGGGCAATGCGCTGCTCGTCAGCACGCAGGCCATGGCGGAGATCAAGACGCTGCACGACGGCATCATCAAGGAGCTGATGGAGGTTCAGGGTCAGATCAACGCCCTCGAAGGGAAGAAGAACCTCGCCGACCCGAAGCTCCGCGAGCTGAAGAAGAAGCGCGACAAGCTCGTCCAGGAGGGGAAGGACAAGGCGAGGAGCATCTTCGCCGGCAAGGTCGTCCAGACGGGGCTGGTGATGGTCGGCCAGCACCTCATCACCGGCTACATGGCGCGCAAGTACACCCTCGGCCAGTTGAAGCATCAGGGGGCCTTCCGGCACGAGGAGGGCGCGGCCGCCCACTACGACTTCAACGAGGGCATCATCGTCGGCGACGAGCTGAGGATAACGCCGCCCGAGCTGCAACGCCTCCAGTTAAAGCACGGCCAGAACGTCGCGCTCGAAGGCCACGTCGCCGAACCGGGGCACCGCCGGCAGATAGTCGAGGCGCTCGGCGACCGCCCAATCGAAGTGCAGAAGGGCGCGCAGACCGGGCTCAGGGAGGAGGGCGGCAGGACCATCCTCGAAGTCGCCGAGGGCGCGACCCCGGACGACATCCTGGCCGCCGCGAAGGGGCCCAAAGCCCAAACCACCCCCGCCCCGACGCCCGACCCGAACGCCGCCGCGCCGGGCGCGAAGCCGCAGCAGGACGCCCCGACGCCCGCGCCCGAGAAGCCCGCCGACGCCCCGACGCCCGCCGCAGACAAGGCCGCGGACACCCCCTCGGGGCAGGCCGAGCAGGCCAAAGAGGTCATCGAGCAGGCCGCGCGCCCCGCGGCCGGCGACAACGCAGAGGCCCCCGCCGGGACGTCGCCCGCTCAGGAGGCTCCCTCACAGCCGGCCCCGGCCAAACCCCCGCCGCCCGCGCCAGACACGCCGGAAGTCACGCCCGCAAAGGACGCCGACAAGCCCGCCGGAAAGACCGCGAAGCAAGGGGTCGCGCCCGAGGACGACTTCAAGCCGGTCGAGCCGCAGGAGCCCGCGAAGGCCGGCGAAAAGCCCACGGAGACGCCGGGCGAGAAACCGCCCGAGGCGGAAGCGAAGGGCAAGAAGCCGGACGGCCCTGACGGAGAGGCGGCCGAGGCCAAGCCCACTCCCGAGGCGGAAGCCAAGGCCAAGGCCGACGCGGAGGCCAAGGCCAAGGCCGAAGCCGAGGCCGAGGCCGCCGCACTGGCGAGGGCGGAGCTGGAGGCGGCCGCGCGCGCGCGTTTCCAGGAGGTCAAGAAGAAGGGCTACCAGGAGAAGACGAAGAAGTCGGAGCAGATGACCGAGCAGCAGTTCGTGGACAAGTACCTCAAAGAGGGTCAGTTCTTTGGGGACGACCACCGCTGGCACCCGCTGGAGCCGTCGAGAAAGAGGACGGTGCCCGTGCCCGTCCCCGCCAAGACCACGACGAGCACCCTCCTCGACATGCTCAAAGGCCCAGACTCGAAGTCCACCTTCAAGAAGTTCTATGAGACCATCACGGGCACGGGCTTCACCACGGACGCCAAGGTCGTCAAGGCCGCCGAGGAGGTGCGCGCCAAACTCGACATCGAGAATAAGCCGTCGACCCTCGACAAGGTGCGCCACGCCCTCAAGGAGAAGTTCAAGGGCGACATGCTCGACGCGATGTTCCACAAGCCCGACAAGACACCGCTCACGCCCGAGGAGAGCCACGCCAAGCTGCGCGAACTAACCTCGGGGCTCGACTCGGCCGACAAGGGGCCGATGACCGAGGAGTGGCAGCAGCGTATGCGCAAGGCCGCCGCGGCAAGGGAGGCCGCCGCGAGCAAGGAGGCTGCGGCGAGCAAGGAGGCTGCCGCCGGCAAAGAGGCCGACGCGTCCCCGGAAGTCGCCGCCGCCAGGGCGGCAGCGGCGGCCAAAGAGGCCGAGGCGGCGGCCGCCGCGAACGCGGCCGAACAGGTGGCGGTCAAGCAGGGCGACCACCCCACGCTCAAGCTGGAGGGAGACCGCAACCTCGACCGGGTCGAAGGCGGTACCGTCAACGAGGTCAAGTCGGGCGAGGGGACGCTGGGCAGTCACGACTACGGGGAGATGAGGGACCAACAGACGCTCGTCAACAACAATGCTACAATTAAAGTCGACGGCGTGCCGCGTGAGGTGTCGCACCTGAGGTGGACGTTCACCAGCCCCGACGGCGCGCGCGCCAACCTCGACTACTTAATCATGCAGATGAAGGCGAACCCGAAAACCTTCTCCGTCGAGGTCTACAACGCGTCCGGCGAGCGGAGGGTCTTCACCTGGAACGACGTCTCCGGCGACAACGCGGGCAAGATGCACGACTTCCTCGGGAAGCCCTATAAGAAATGAGACCGACGATGAACCTCGGGCTGACCGGCCCCGACCTGTTGGAGCTCTCCCGCCGCGCGCAGGAGGCGCTCCTGCCCGACGCCGGGCCGCCGTCATCCGTATTCGTCGGCGCGAGGAAGAAGAAGGTGACGCCCGACTGGCTGGAGAAGTGGTCGGCCGGGTTGGAGAACTTCCTCGAAGCACAGTGGGACGGCCGGGGCTGGCTGCGCCTCGACCCCGGCGTGGTAGTCAAAATCGGGCTCGAAGACTACGACTTCGACCCGCGCCGCCTGCTCGCGCTGCTGTCGGAGCTGCCCTTCGACGTCTGTTCGACGGCCCCGCTCTACCAGGAGTGGTACGGCCCCCTGAGCGGCGAGTACGAGGGGCGCACCTTCGGCAATCTACACTGGCCGCACGGCTGGGGCTGCCTCTTCCGCGGCAGCGGGCACGACCGCCTGGTCTCGCGCCGCTGGCTCGAACACGGGCCGTGGCGTCTGCTGCGCGGCGGTAACGACACGAGCCTCGTGCAGTTCCACGACCTCGAAGCGGACGCCGCGGCCGCGCTCGCGCAGGCGCGCCCCGGCCACGAGCGCATGGGCTACTCCGACACGGGCGGCTACGTGAAGGACAACTACACCTACCTGCGAGACCTGAAGGGGCTCTACTACGCGGGCGAGCGCAAGATGATAGTCGCCGTCCCGTACGGCGAGGGCGTGAGCGAGCGCGAGATGCTCGACGCCTGCGCGGCGCGCTTCTACCAGGCGCTCGGCGAAGACAAGCCGCTCGACAACGTCGCCTACTCTTTCGTCGACGACGAGGCGGCGCGCGCGCACCTGCACGCGCTCTGGCTGCGCGGGCTTGAGTGCCGCGCGTTCGTCAAAGGCGTCGAGGGCAGGCTCGACGAAAGCTACGTGCCCCCGCCGCCCGACAAGCCCGACTGGGTCGTCCGCCTCGAAGCGAAGGAGGCCGGCGACCCCCCGACGCCCTGAGCTTCGTCCGTCAGGAGGCGCGAAGTGGAACACGAACACCCGCACAGCGCGGAGCTGGCCGAATCCGAAAAGCAGACGACGCGCCCCGCCGCGCCGAAGGCCGCGGACGCGCCCCTCGAACACCTCCGCCGGCTACAGCACGGGCTCGGCAACCGCGCCCTCGGCCAACTCATACAGGCGAAGTACGACGGCGGCGGTAAAGGCGAGCCCGACGCGCGAGCGCACGCCGACGACCTCGACGCCGCGCCGCAACCGCGCGGGGCGGCCGGCGCTGCGACCGGCGACGGCCGCCCGCTCGGCGAAGGCGAGCGCGCCTTCTTCGAGTCGCGCTTCAAAGAGGACTTCGGCGGCGTCAGGCTCCACACCGGCGCGGCGGCGGCCGAGTCGGCGCGCTCCATCGGCGCGCGCGCCTACGCGGCCGGGCCAGACCTCGTCTTCGCCGAAGGCGAGTACGCGCCGCACACCGAAACCGGGCTGCGCCTGTTGGCGCACGAGCTGGCGCACGTCGCGCAGCAGCGGCGTCCCGGCGCGGGCGGCGCGTCGGCCGAGTCGCGCGCGGACGCCGCCGCCGATGCGGTGTCGAG
>DASVSK010000824.1:0-3576 GCA_036388135.1 Pyrinomonadaceae bacterium
GTAATGCCGCGCAACCCTCATGTCGCCCCCTGGTCTTGTAAGTCGGAAACTCTCGCGCCGTTCGGCCGCGCTATCCTAAACTAAAAGAAGTTTTCGCGGAAATGCAATCGGGCTCAAACGGCCGGGCGCACGCGCGACTCACGGCGTCAGCTCGACGATGCGCACGCCCCCCGGCGGGACGTCGAGGCTGACGCCCCCGCCCGAGATTTTCAGCTCCGCGCCCGTCGTCCACTCGGCGGCGCGTTTGAAGGCCGCGCCGTTGGGTTCCAGCGTGACGTCGGCCGACTCGGCGCGGTTGACCTGCGCGAGCCCCTGCTGCGGCTTGTAGACGCCGCGGTTGTTGATGAGCGTGACGACCCAGCCGCGCGCGTTGCGGTTGACGAGGTATTCGACGTCGCCGCGGACGCGGACGGGCGTGGCGTCGGCGGCGAGGTGTGCGAGCAGGTGCGCGGCCGCGGGCACGAGCCTTTCGTCGAGGCCGAGCAGGTCGGGCACGGCGCAGTAGACGACGCGGCCGCGGCCGACGCGTTTGACGGTGACGAGCGGGTCGCCCGAAGGCGTCTTCATCAAAATGTCCGCGCCGAGCGGCTCGACGCGCTCGTAGGCGTAGACCTGTCCCGCGAGGTCGGCTTTAGGCTCACCCGGCGCGAGGCAGGCCGCGTCGTCCGCCTCGGCCGTCGCGCCCAGCGCGCGGACGCCCGTCAACTCGGGCGGGAGCCCCCTGACCTGCGCCGCGTTGACGACGACCGTGCCGCCCTTCTCCGCGTAAGCCTTCAGACGCCGCCCCCAGGCGGGCGTCCACTCGACGCGCCCGCCGACGACCAGCGCGCGGTAGGCGTCGACGGCGTCGGCCTTCTCTTCCGAAGCGACGAGCACGTCGAAGACGTCGCCGAAGGCGGCGCTCGTGAAAGCCTGTCGGTCTGAGGTGGCGGGCTCGCCCTCGTCCAGGGCCGCGGGGTGGTAGGCCGCGAGGAACAGCTCGCGCAGCGCGCGGTCGGAGCGGTTGACGGGCGAGACGCCGAGCGGGAGGTGCGGGTAGTCGGTCATGTCCCAGCCGTGCGCGGGGTCGAGCAGGAAGGCGACGGGCGTGTAGGGCGTGCCGCGGTCGGGGTGCTCCTGCGCGAAGCGGACGAACTCGTCCGTGATGCGCCCGAGCGGGTTGAGCTGGAAGGGGTGCTCGCCGGGGCCCGGCTTGAAGAACTGGTCGAAGCCCTGTTCGAGGAAGACGGCCGAGGCCCCGGCCATGTAGTAGAGGTAGTAATTCTTCCTGTACCAGGAGAGCGACGGCCCCATCGTCGCGCCGTAGCGCGAGTGGAAGAAGTGGTTGGGGCCGGCGAAGTTCTGCGCGTGCGTGAAGGTCGTGGCGGTGTCGCCGAAGTTGGGCGCGTGGTAGTAGATGAAGTTCCCGCCGTACTGGCGCGCCGCGCCGCGCACGAAGGCGATGCGCATGGCGGTGACGGGCTGCACGGCGGCCGTCTCGATGCCGAGCGTGCGCACGCCCCACGCGAAGAGCGCGTGGGCGTCCGCGGTGGTCGAGGTGGCCTGCGCCGGGATGAGCCTGTCCCACATCGCGCCGGCCGGGGCGTGGAAGGTCGCCGCCCACTTCTCTTCGAGCGCGCGCGTGTAGGCGGCGCGGTAGGCGTCGAACATCGCGCGGCGCGTCATGTCGGGCGTGAGCGTGAGCCGCGCGGCGACCGCCTCGTAGACGTGGCCGATGCTCTCGCCCGAAATCCAGCCGAGGAACTGACCGCGCAGCTCGCCGTTGAGCAGGTCGAGCGCGAAGCGCCCGCCCTCGCCGTCGAAGGCGGCCGCGCCGTAGTTGATGACGACGGCGAAGGGCGCGCGCGTCCGCCGCACGAAGTCGAGGAAGGCGCTGCCCTCCCTCAAATGCTTCGGCAACTCGTTGATGTAGACGACGGGCACGACGAGCGGCGAGGAGAAGATGGGCACGTCGCGCGCGCCCTTGTACTTCTCGACGAAGAGCTCGACCGGCTCGGCGTTGAAGGGGTAGAGCGGGCGCTCCGCGGGCGGCTTCGGGTACAGCTCCCAGAACTTCTCGGTGACGTTCCAGGGCATCACGAAGTCGCGCGACGCGAGCGGCGGCCTGCGCCACGCCGCGGGCAGGTCCGCGCCGCCCGCGGGCTTGTCGAGCAGGGGGGCCAGGGGCGTCCGCTTCTCCGCCCACTCGCGGAGGACTCTCTGCGCGGCGAAGGGCGGCTTCCGACGCCCCTCCGGTCGGTGCCCGGCGTCGTTCGTGAGCAGCACGCAGTCGACCTGACGGTGCGCGGCGGCCGCCCTCTCGACCTCGACCGAGAGCCTGGCCGCCCCCTTCTTGAGCGAGACCGCGGGCGAGCCGTCCCACGCGAAAGACCAGCCCCAGTACATGCTCACTTCGTCGTGCGGGTCTACGCGGTCGCGCGCGCCGAACTCGTGGCGGAAGACCTCGCGCCCCTGCTGCGTCAGGCGCACGGTGAAGTTCTCCGCCCTGTTCGCCCAGTCGGCGTAGCGCGCCCAGAGGCGGTACTCGCCGTCGCGCGGAACCGTGACCTCCTGAAAGAGCGTCGCGCGCGTCTCGTCGGGCGAGGCGGCGACGGAGTTCCACTCGCTCTCGCCGCCCTGCGACCACTCGGCCGAGACGCCCGGCCCGTTGATGCCCCAGCCCGGCGACTGCTCGCGCGAGAGGTTGCGCCACACGGGGTTCAGGCGCGGCTCGTTGCGCGCGTCGAGCGAGAGGCCGCCCATGTTCTCGGCCTCGTACCAGAGATACTCGAAGTGGCGCGGGGCGGCGTCGGCCGCGGGCCTGGCGGGCTGCGCGGAGGCGTGCGGGAGGAGTGTTGAAAGTAGGACGAGGAGGGCCGTGAATGTCGTCAGCGGCCGGCGAAGAAGCTCACAGTGCGGCATGCGTGGATAATCGCCGATTGGGTGCCGCGGCGCAAAGGCGCAATAAAATAAGGGAGAGCGTTTCCGCCCTCCCCGCGTTTTTCAGTCCGCCCGGCGGTCGTGTCAGCCCAGCTCGTCCAGGCACCCCGCGATGGGGAGCTGGCGGCAGGTGAACATCGGCGTGTCGCGCAGGGTGTAGCGGCTCGCCTTCGACTCGCGCAACTCCTGCACGAGGTCGAGAAAGTCGGTCGGCTGGTCGGTCTCGAACGCGACGACGAACTCCTGGTCGTCGAGGCCGAACGAGTAGGTCGTGTGCAGCTTCACCGAGCGGTACTTCGACCCGACGCGGATGTGCTCGTCCATCATCTCCTGCCGCTGCTCGACGGGAAGCCCGTACCACTCGCGCGTCTTGACGAACGGGTAGACGAAGAGGTACTTCGACTGACCCGGCACGATGTGCAGCCTGTCCTCGACGTGCTCCGGGTTGTCCTTGTCGATGTACATCGAGCGCTTGGTCATCGACAGGAACGACTGCGTCACGTCGAGGTAGCGCCCGAGCGCCGTCGCGTTCAGACGCGCCGACATCTCCTGGAACGGGTCGAGCGAGTAGCCGATGCGCCAGACCATGAAGTCGACGTTCGAGCGCAGGCCCACAATGGAGTAGCTGTGCATCAGCAGGCCGCGGCGGTAGGAGTC
>DASVSK010000825.1:0-2308 GCA_036388135.1 Pyrinomonadaceae bacterium
CCGTAGCGCGCCACGACCACGCCGCCCACCGCCTCGCGCCCGTCCCGGTCGAGCGCGCCCGTGCGGAAGGCGTCGCCGAGCTTCACCGACGCCACGTTCCTGACGAAGACCGGCGTGCCGTTCCGCGCGCCGAGGACGACGTTCTCGACGTCCTCCGTCGACTCGATCAGCCCGATGCCGCGAACCACCGCCCACTGCCCCGCCTGCTCGACGACGTTCCCGCCGACGTTCCTGTTCGACCGCCCGACCGCCTCGACCACGGCCGAGAGCGGCAGCCCGTAGGCGCGCAGGCGGTTCGGGTCGACGTCCACCTGGTACTGCTGCACGTAGCCGCCGACCGACGCCACCTCGGCCACGCCCGCGACCGAGTTCAACTGGTAGCGGACGAACCAGTCCTGCAACGAGCGCAGGTCGCGCAGGGAGTGGCGGTCGCTCTCCAGCGTGTACCAGAAGACCTGCCCCACGCCGGTCGCGTCCGGCCCGAGCGTCGGCGTGACGCCGTCGGGGAGTTGCGCGGAGACTAAGTTGAGCCGTTCGAGTATGCGCGTGCGCGCCCAGTACAGCTCGACGTCGTCCTCGAAGATGACGTTGACCATCGAGAAGCTGAAGGCCGACGACGCGCGCACCACCCTGACGCCGGGCAGGCCCTGCAGGTTGGTCACCAGCGGGTACGTCACCTGGTCTTCGACCTCTTGCGGCGAGCGTCCCGGCCAGTCCGTGAAGACGATGACCTGGTTGTCCGACAGGTCGGGTATCGCGTCGATGGGCGTCGACAGCAGCGCCCAGTAGCCCCACGCCGCCAGCCCCAGGTAGACGGCGACGACGACCGCACGGTTCCGCAGCGAAAGCTCGATGAGCCGGGAAATCATAAAAACAGTAGACGGTAGACAGTAGTCAGTAGTCAGTAGAAAGCCCTTCGTCAGCCGGGCGGTCAGCCCGAAAGCGGCGACGCCCGCGGGGCGGAGCCTACTGACTACTGACTACTGTCTACTGTCTACTTCCTCACTGTGCCGTGACGGGGAACGAGCCTTTGCCCGCGCCGGCGGGGCCTTCGTAGGCGATCTGCGCCTGCCACTCGCCGGCCATCTCCAGCTTGACCTTGCCGCGGTAGACGCCGGGCGTCGAGGTGGTGGTGAGCGTGGCCGGGTCGTTCATCACGGGCATCGTGCCCATCGCCGGCATGAAGAAGTTGAGCGAGGCCGAGCCGACGTCTACCGCCTTGCCCGACGCGTCCTTGAAGGTGACGGTCAACTCCTGGTCGCCGTCGCGGAGCACGCCGTCGCGGTTGGCGAGCGCGACCGTCATGTTGCCGACCTTGCCACTCGCAAACTCCTTCCCAGCGTCCCCGCCGCCCGAGCCGCACGCCGCCGACGCCGCGAGCAGCGCCAGCGTGCCGATTGTCGCGATTAACTTTTTCACTTTCACGTCCCTCCGTTGTCTAGGGCTTTGCCCTCACGTTTCAGAGCCTTGCTTTCGTGTTTAAGGGTCGAACTTTCGACACCCGGAGCCGCGCCGCCGTCGGCGCTTCGTCAGCGGCGTCCGCCGCCGCGTCGCGTCCGGGTTCGTCGACCGACGCGCGCCTACTCGCCGGCCTCCGCGTTCGGCCCGGGGCCGCGCGGGGCGTTCGCGCGCCCGCCCGTTTCGTTTGGCTGTGGAATGAGGAGAGGCCGCGTGTCGTCCGCGTCGCAACGCGCGGGGAGTTCCCGCGCGACCAGCGCGCCTCGGCGGCCCGGCGGACACACTACGGCCTTGAAGTGTCTAGATCAGAAATGACGCGTGCTGTATGTAGGCGGGCGGGGAGTGCGAGGGCCGGAATGGCGGCGAGTACGCGCGCTCGCGTCCGGCGGCCGGCGCGCCCGGCGCGTGCGGGGCGTGCGGCTGCGGGTCGGACGCCGCGGCGTGCGGGGGCTGGAGCGTGAAGTTGGTTCCGGCCGGCGCGGGCTGCGGGAAGTCGACGACGCAGCAGAGTCGCGCGGGCGCGACGCCGGGCGCGCGCCGCTTCTGCCGGGACTTCTTGCAGCAGGCGTGCGAGCGGCTCATCGGGCACTCGGCGCGGCCGCCGCCGCGCGTGGCGGCCGCGGCCGCGCCCGTCGTCGTGCCGAGCAGCGTGACCGCCAGCAGCAGTCGCGTCAACCCTCGTGTGAATCTTCCCGCCATCGTCCGCAAGAGATTACCCCCGCCTGCCCTTCAGGGCAAGCCCCGTCACCCCACGAACCGACGCCGACTCAGCGGGCGGGTGCGACGCGGCCGGGTCGGCACCGCCCGCGCGGCAAAACGAAGGCGCGGCCGACCCCGTCAGGGTCGGCCG
>DASVSK010000826.1:0-9864 GCA_036388135.1 Pyrinomonadaceae bacterium
CGAACTCCTGCGCGCGAATCAACTCCTGACGCAGCAGCGCAATCTCTTTGGCGCGCGTGCCGGGCGCTCGCCCCCCCGCCGCGTAAGCCTCGGGGCCGAGCGTGACGGCGATCATCGCGTCGGCGACCATCACGGCCTCGTCCGCCGTGTCGCCGATGGTCTTGGCGATCATCGTGCCGCCGGAGACGAGCGCGCCCGGGCCGTGCCCCGTGTGGATGGTGGTGACGCCGTGACGCCTGAGCCACACGACGAGTTGCTCGCGCGCGTTGTAGGCGTCGACGGCGCGCAGCTCCGGCTGCATCGCGGCGGAGCGCTCCAACTGATCCTGGTCGTGCGGCTGGTTGAGATAACCGGAGAGCCCGACGACCGTGTGCGCGTCGATGAGGCCGGGCGTGACGACGCGCGCCGCGAGCGTGCGATAGCCCGCCGGAATCTGCACGTCATTCGCCGCGCCGACGCGCTCGATCTTCCCGTCGCGAATCAGCACGACCCCGTCGCGTATCGGCTGACCGGCCATCGTGTAGACGGTCTCGCCGCGCACGGCGATGGGCTCCTGCGCCTGCGGCCGCGCGGCCGTCGGCGGGGAAGTTTGCGTCTGTGCTGGTGTCGCCGTCCGCGTTTGCGCGGGCGCGACCAGGGCGTTGGCGAGGAGGGCAAGGAGTAAGACCGGTGCTGCGATGTGCGAGTTCATGTCAGTTGCCCTCCGCTCCGCGGTGGTCGTAGCAGTCGAAGTCGAGGTGCTGGCCGTGCCCCGCGCCGTAACCGCCCGTCGCGTAGAGGCGGTCTTTCGGGTCGGCGCGGTTGAAGACGCGCGCGCCGTCGACGTAGGTTTCGAGGACGTGCGTGTAGACGCTCAGGGGGTCGCCGGAAAGGATGATGAAGTCGGCGTCTTTGCCGCGCTCCAGAGTCCCGACGCGGTCTTGCAGGTCGAGCAGGCGCGCGTTCGCCACCGTCAACGCCTGGAGGGCGCGCTCGCGCAACATGCCGAAGCGCACGGCGATCCCGGCCGAGCGTAGGAAGAGGCGCGAGTCCGTGATGTAGTCGTCCGTGTGGAAGCCGAAGGCCGCGCCCGCGCGCTCCATCGCCGTCCCCGTCACCGGGGAGTAATCCTGCGTCTCAAGCTTCCCGCCCGGGCTGTCGAGGATGATGATCGACGAGCCGACGCCGGAGCGCGCGATCTCGTCGGCGACCTTGTAGCCTTCCGAGACGTGGTGCAGCACGACGCGGAAGCCGAACTCCCTCTGCAAACGCAGCACGGTCATGATGTCGTCGTGCCGGTGCGTGTGGAAATGCACGGTCAGCTTGCGGTCGAGCACGTCGGCCAGTTGTTCGAGGGCGAGGTCGCGCGGCGGCAGCTTGGACTTATCGTTTCCCGCGCGGCGCACCTTCTCGCGGTACTCCTGCGCCCTGACGAACTGCTCGCGCGCCAGCGCGGCCGACTTGCCGCGCGTGCCCGAGAAGGGGCCGGCCCCGCCCGGGCGCAGGGGGTTCGTGCCGTTCGCCATCTTGATGCCGTAGAGCACCTGACCCCGCGCGTCGCGCACCAGAAGGTCTTCGACCGTGCGCCCGTTGCGGAGTTTGAGGTAGGCGGTCTGCCCGCTCAGAAGGTGGCCCGAGCCGGGCATGACGTTGACGGTCGTGATGCCCCCGGCCTGCGCGCGCCTGATGCTCGGGTCGCGGACGTTGAGCGCGTCGAGTATGCGCACGTCGGGCTGTATCGGCGCGCTGGCGTCCGCGCCCGCCCCGCCGCCGACGTGGCTGTGCGAATCGACCAGGCCGGGCATGATGACCTTTCCGGCCGCGTCGACGGTCTGCGCGTCGGGGGGGACGCGGACGGAGCCGCGCGCGCCGACGGCGACTATCTTGCCGCGGTGCACGACGAGCACGCCGTCCGTGATGGCGGGGCCGGAAATCGGGATTATCGTCGCGCCCGTAAACGCCTGCGGACGATCCTGCGCGCGGGCGGGAGCAGACAGGCATGATAGAACGAAGACGAAGGACAGGACGCGTTTCATCGGCTATACCTCACGGGTGGCTTGCGTGTGTCGGACGAGATATAAAATCTTTGAAGAGGACGGTTCTGTCAAGGGATTTACTTCTATTCGATCAGGTGACGGGCGGGCGGTCTGCGGGCGCGCCGCCATCCGAAAACTCGGCCGGGACTATTCATAAATCCGAAGGGCGGCCCGCCGCGGCGGCGCGCGCGGGCGCTTTTTATGAAAGAAATAATTAGTGACAGGACGCGCGGCCGGTGGAATAATGCCTGCCTATCGCAGAGACTCAGCCCGCGTCTGCCGGAACCCGAACCGTACTTTCGTCTACAACCACATAGAAGGAGGCAAGAGCAATGGGCTTTAACCCGAAAGGTATTTTCAGGTGCCTCGCGAGCCTGCTCGTTCTCTCGGCGGCCTTCGCCCCGGCGGCCCTGGCGCAGAGGACGAGCGCCGACCTGACCGGGCGCGTGCTCGACCCGAACGGGGCCGCCGTCAACAACGCCGCGGTGACGGCGCGCAACCTCGGCACCTCGGCCGCGCGCACCGCGCAGACGAACGAGGAGGGCGACTACGTCATCAGCGAGCTGCCGCCGGGCCGCTACGAGATCACGGTCGAGGCCCCCAACTTCAGCAAGGCGCTCGTCCGCGACCTGGAGCTGAACATCGGGACGGCCAGCACGCTCAACTTTGACCTCAAGCCGGGGCAGATCACGGAGACGGTCGAGGTGGCGGCCAACGGCGTCCTCGTCGAGACGACCCGCTCCGACCTGGCCGACGTGGTGACGCCCCGCCAGGTCCAGACGCTCCCGCTCCTCAACCGCACCTTCTCGAACCTCTCGGTCATCGCCCCCGAGGCGCGCCCCGTCGGCAACTTCGACCCGACCAAGACGCGCATCGGCAGCGTCGCCTTCAGCGGCGGCGACGGCCGGCAGGTGGACGTCAACGTCGACGGCGGCGACAACAAGGACAACGTCGTCGGGAGCCTCCTCCAGAACTTCGCCTACGAGTCCATCCAGGAGTTTCAGGTCCTGCAGCACCGCTGGACGGCCGAGTCGGGCCGCTCGGTGGGCGGCATCGTCAACGTCGTCTCGAAGTCGGGGACCAACGCGTTCCACGGCTCGCTCTTCGGCCAGTTCCGCGACGAGAGGCTGCGCAGGCTCGACTTCTTCGAGAAGCAGTCGGCGGCGGCCGGCCCCGGCTTTCAGAAGCCGGAATTCCAGCGCCAGGACTTCGGCGGCTCCCTGGGCGGCCCCGTCAACAGGGACAGCCTCTTCTTCTTCGGCTCCTACGAGCGCTTCCGCGAGCGCTCCATCAACCTCGTGCCGCCCAACGCGCTGGCGCAGCTCCAGGCCATCCCCGGCGCAGCGCCCGTGGGGCTCATCCCGACCCCTTACGACGACCACCTGCTGACGGCCAAGATCGACCACAAGATCGACGCCGGCCAGTCGATGTTCTACCGCTACTCTCTGCAGAAGAACAGCTCGCCGAACGACCAGGTCCCCGTCCCCGCGAACTCCGACCTGACGAACGGCAACACGAACAACAACAAGGCCCACAGCTTCGTCGTCAACCACACCTGGACCGCCAGCCCGACGAAGGTCAACCAGTGGGTCTTCCACTACCAGGACTTCAAGAACGCCATCCTCGGCGTCACGGACCGCCCCAACATGATCTTCCCGTCGGTGACGACGGGGCGCAACCCGAACGTCCCGCAGGAGACCAAGGAGCGCAAGTTCCAGCTCCGCGACGACTTCACCTGGCTCGCCGGCGACCACGGCCTGAAGATGGGGCTGAACTACATCAACACGCGGTTCGGCGGCTTCTTCTTCTTCGGCGCGCAGGGGTACCAGTTCACCTGGTTCGACGACCCGCTGACCATCCGCAACAACACGAACGGCCTCTACCCGCAGGGCTTCGCCACGCCCGGGGCCGTCCGCCAGATCACCTTCTCGGACGGCGAGGCCACGCACAACCAGCAGCTCGACCAGATCGCCCTCTACCTCCAGGACGACTGGAAGGTGACGCCCCGCCTGACGCTCAACCTCGGGCTGCGCTGGGACGCCAACGTCGGCAACCTCATCGACCAGCGGACTAACCGCACCATCGAGATTCTGCGCGGGCTCAACCACCCGCTCGCGCGCGCCATCACGCGCGACGAGGAGAGGCTCGGGCGCACCACGCCGAGCTGGACGGAGTTCCAGCCGCGCGTCGGCTTCGCCTGGGACCCGACGGGCTCGGGGCGCACCGTCGTCCGCGGCGGCTACGGCATCTTCTACGACCAGCTCTTCCAGAACCTGACGCTCTTCTCGCTCTCGCAGGTCGGGCGGGAGCTGTTCCAGACCATCCTCAGCCTGAGCAACACGCAGGTGGGCGCGGGGCAGCTCTCGGGCTTCCGCTTCGGCGTCGACCCGAACCCGCCGCTCCCGCCCGGCTTCTCGATCAGCGAGCTGGCGGTCGGCGGCTTCGGCCGCATCAACGACCCGGACGCCTCCGAGCCCTACGTCCAGAAGTTCTCGGTCGGGTTCGAGACCTCGCTCGGGGCGAACACGACGCTCTCCAGCGACTACGTACACACGCTCGGGCTCAACGAGCCGCGCGTGCAGGTCATCAACCCGCGCATCCGCAACATCTGCGACCCGCTCTTCCCCGGCGCGACCCCCGCCTCGCCGCTCTGCGTGCGCGGCGTCAACAGCCGCCTGCTCGACCGAGCCTTCGTCGACGCGGGCCTCGGCGCGGGGCGCATCGAGCAGATCAACATGATCGGCACCACCAACCGCTCGCTCTTCGACAGTTGGGCGACGACGCTCAAGCACCGCACGCGCCGGATAACCCTCTCGGCCAGCTACGTGATGTCGAACTCGCGCTCGTGGGGCGGCCAGCCGCTCGCCTCCTACAGCGGCAACGGCATCGCCACCACCCCGGAGAACCAGTTCAAGCCCGAGGAGTTCGGCCCGACCCGCATCGACGAGCGCCACCGCGTCGTCGCCAGCGGCATCTTCGAGGTGCCGGGTGACTTCCAGCTCGCGCCCGTCGTGCAGTTCGCCAGCTCCCGCCCCTTCTCGCTCAACGCCGGCGTCGACCTCGACGGCGACGGGCTCGTCGCCAACGACCGCATCTGCGAGGGGACGGACCCGCGCGCCGTCTTCAACGCGCGGGGCAACTCCGCGGCCATCCTGGCCCTCAACCCGCTGGGCTGCCGGCAGGTGCGGGTCAACAGCACCCGCCGCGGCTTCGTCACCGACGCCGCCGGCAACATCATCGACGAGCGCAGCGGCCGCTTCTTCAACGTCGACCTGCGCGTCCAGAAGACGGTACGCTTCGGCGAGAGAGTCGCGTTTAAGGGGTACGCCGACTTCTTCAACCTCTTCGACACCGAGAACCTCTCCTTCTCCAACCGCCTCGGCAACACGGCCGCCACCTCGAGCCCGTTCTACATGCAGCCCAACGCCCTCTACGGCCCCGGCTTCGGGCCGCCGGTGGGCCGCCCGCTGACGGTACAGCTCGGCGTCCGCATGGACTTTTAAACCGGGCGCGGCCGCGTAAAAAAAGAGGGCGCCGGGCCACACGCCCCGGCGCCCTCTTCATTCAGGCGGCTCCCCTCCCCTACTTCGCGCCCCGCCCCGCCACCTCGATTGCCCGACGAGCGCGACCGCAGCACCGCGACATCAGGCCGCGTCACGGACCAGCCGCCGCCCCGTTAACGGCTCGAAGGCGACCAGCAGGCAGGCCGTGCCCTCGCGCTCGTACTCGTAATCGAAGTGCGCTGCCCGCCCCGCCTTCACGGGCAGCGGCGCGACCACCTCGCCGGGCACAGGATAGTTACGTTCCGTCCCAATCGCCCTTGAGGGGCTTCCAGCCCACGCCCGCAGGCCCGTAGATGTAGACCAGATCGGCGGCTCCCCCCGAGTTTGTGTTCTTCAGGTAGAAGGTGCCTGTTGACGGGTCGTACAGCCCAACGCCGTCCGCGCCGTCGCCGTTCCAGTCGCCGGAGAGCGGCGTCCAGCCCGACCCGGCCGGGCCGTAAATGAACGTCTTGTTGGCGAAGCCTGTGTCATTCGAGTTCCGTAGGTAGAAGGTGCTGGCCGTGGGCGAGGCGGCGTACAGGCCGATGGTGTCCACGCCGTCGCCGTCCCAATCCCCGACGAGCGGCGTCGTGACCGCGCCGTTCACAGGCCCGAAGGTGAACGTAATGTCGGCCGGACCGGCGGCGGCGGTGTTCTTCAGGTAGAAGGTTGCGGTGGACGGGTCGTACAGGCCGACGGTGTCCGCGCCGTCGCCGTTCCAGTCGCCGGTAAGCGGGAGCCAGCCGAGGCCGGCCGGGCCATACTGGAAAGTTAAGTCAGCGCCGCCCGCGGCGTTCGTGTTCTTCAGGAAGAAGGTTGCGGTGGGCGGGTTGTATAGGCCGATGGTGTCGAAGCCGTCGTCGTTCCAGTCGCCGGAGAGCGGCGTCCAGTTCGTGCCCGCCGGGCCGTACTGGAACGTCGAATCGGCCGGGCCGGCCGCGTGTGCGTTACGGAGGAAGAAGCCGCTCGCCGAGGGGTTGTAAAGCCCTGCTGTGTCGAGGCCGGGCGCGGCGAGCGGGTTGACCCTCTGATCGGCGAAGACGGCCCAGGCGGTCGCAGCCAGCCCGACGCGCTCGGGGATGCACTGGAAAGGCGTGCTTAAACACTGCTCGCCGGGCGGCAAGGCGTCGCCCCCCTGTAGCGTGCTCGCGACAAGGCCGAGCCCGTCGCCGAACGGGGCGAAGAGTTGCGCGCCTCGAAGCTGCGCGCGGTAGGTAGGAATGTCGAAATGAAAATTGTCTTCGCCGTAGAGGCTATCCACGAACTGAAAGAGGACGACCGCCTGCCCGGTGAACTCCCAGGCGATGCCGTTAGGCCCGGCCGTCGGCGTCTGCACGATGTTAAAGCCGGAGAAGCCTTGCCCCCCCGCGCTGACAGTCCGCGCGAAGTGGCCCCGGACGTATTGCGCGGGCCGCCGCCAGTTGATCTGGTTCCGGTAGCGGGGCGCGGGGGCGAGCGCCAGTGTCGTAAGGGTGTTCGCATCGAGGAAGTCGGCGGTGTTGATAACGTCGTCGCCGCGGAGCGTGGTCGGGTCGGGCGAGACGCCGGGGCCGGCGGCGGTGCCGGGGGGCACCGTCCCGGCGTTAAAGCGCCCGTTGGTCTCGTCGAACATGCGCATCACGAAGTCGCCGGCCACGTTGGCGCGCGCCGTCCACATGTCGGCGTCGGCGGGATAGCCGGCCGCGCGCTCAAGGCCCGCCTGCATGGTGAAGGCCGCGAAGATGGCCGCGTTGTTCTCGACAGACTTACTCTTGATCAGCGTCTTCGGCACGACGCCCTCGTCCGGATAGCCGAGGTAGTAGCCGCCGTAACCCGTGCCGGTGTTGTCGGTCAGGCTGCCGGCAATCCAGAAGCCGATCAACCTTGAGGCGTCGAAATAACGTATGTCGCCGAACTGCTTGTAGGCGGCGAGGAGCGCGAGCATAGCGAAGGCGTTATTGCCGCCGGTCGCGCCGTCGCTCAGCCGGCAGAAGCCGCCCGAGCCGCAGTCGGCCGTGAAGCCGGCCAGCCTCGGGTCGCCCGCCTGACCCTGGCCCGGCCCCTGGTCGTTTAGCAACGTGAGGTCGCCGCTCTCGTACCCGTTGTGCAGGCCCGTAGTCCCGTTCGGCGCGGCCGGCAGCGGGTCGCCGTGGTTGTCGTGACGCCCCACATAGACGAGGGCGTCTGCAATCGCGCGCGCGGCCGAGAGGTCTGCGTCCGCGCCCCGCTTGAGCAGGGCTTGCAGGGTCAGCGCGGCTCCGTAGACGGTCGCCAGATTGCGCAGCAGTTGGTCGGGCGGAATCGGCACGCGCCCGCCACTCGGGGTCGAACGCGGCACGACGCCGAAAGTCTGATAGGCGAGCGGCAGACTAAGCGCGCGCTCCTGCGGGCCGTTGGGGCCGGTCGTGAATCTGATGTTGTCGAGCAGCACCGTGCAGCCGCCGGGCGCGTTAAAGCTATTGGTCGCGACGCTGAACAGTATGTGCACGTTCGACAGATTGGGCGCGGGCGACAGTGTGCTCAACGGAATCGTGACGGAGCTGTAGGTCGTGCTCGCGGGGATGTGGAAAAACCCGGTCATCCCGCCGCCCACGCCGAACTGCACGTCCGCCCCGCCGGGCGAGCGCACGTCGAAAACTACGCTCGACGCGCCGGTCAGGTCGTACCCTTTACAAGTCGCCGGTTGGGGGTCGCAATCCGCCGGCACGTACGCTTCGGGTTCCTGAATGTTGACACCGGCGAAGTGACCCGCCGGGAGCGGATCGAAGGCCACGCGCAGCACGTTAACGTGCGCGCGATCCAGCTTATTCACGTCAGTCGAACAGCCGCTCGGGGAGTTCTCGTCCACGCACGCCGGACTGACGTGAACTCTATCCAGGTCGCTTGCATCAGCCCCGAAAAGCCCCGAAGGGGTGCCGCGGTTGTAGGGCGAGTCGGCATCCCGGTAGACGTAGAAGTTGGCTCGGTTGGCGTGGGCGCGCTGCACTAACAGCGCGTACGCGGCGTCGGACAAGGGGCTAGACTGCGAGCCGGCCGGCGCGGCTGCCGAGTCGGCCGACTGCTGCAAGGCCGACGCCGCCCGAGCGCGCGAAAGCCGCCCCGGCTGTCCGGCCCCGCTCAGCAGACTTAGCAGGGCGGCGAAGGCCAGTAGCTGTTTCAGCCCTCTCATGCTGTTCTCCTATTTCATCGCCGGCCGGATTCAGCCGACGGCGTGCACCGCGTCTGCTCGCTTCGGCCGTTGCCGCCAAAATCATCGGCACTGAAGAATTACAGTTGCTGAGCAGGTAAGGGAGACAAGGCGACGGGCAGATAATACTACCGGGAGCTTCGCTTAGCTAATTTGGAAAACACCCGAGACTCTTTCAACTTCGCCGAGTCGGTATTCTTTCATCCCTCCCGGACGCCGCGCGCGCGCAGGCGCTGGCGGCTAACGATGATGAGTTATATCGTCTGCTGATGATGACGAAGTTGGAGGCGTTCATCTACGGCGCGACGCTCCCTGAGACGCTGGAGAAGATCGAGGCGCACGAGCGCGGGGTGCGTGAGGCTGCGGAGCGGGTAGAGCGGGAGAAGGTCGAACGCGAAGAACGGAGCAAGCGCGAGCGGGATGAACGGGAGGAGCGTTACAGGCGCGAGCGGGAGGAGCGGGAGCGGGCGCAGGAGGCGCGGCTGTCGGGCTCACGGCGGTACGAGCCCGCGCCTGTTGGCACGCCCGCGCCCTCGGCTGTTTCCTCTGTGCCGGTCTCCCGGTTCCGTCGGACTGACGCGCCCGTTCCCCGTAGCCCGCTGGTCGTCGACCCGGCGGCCGCGCACGTCCCAGAGCCTGCCCGCATGGTCTCCTTTCCCGACCCGGCCGACCCGGCTAAGCAGATGATCGTGGGGCGTAGCATAGTCCCCGAAGACTACGACCCAAACCATCCCGACGCGGTGCAGTTTATGCGCTCTACGCCCGAGGAATTGCCCGACCGTCAGCGCTACTACCGCGGCAAGTATTACGACGGAGACCCGCGCTATTGACGCAAGGTTCTGCAAGTAATTGAAAGACTCTGCGCCCCTATCCGTAAAAGAAAGACTTGGGGAGATTGAAGAGGCCGAACATCCACTACCACCCGCGCTCCTGTTCAGCGAACATGAGAGGCATCGCGGAGGGGCGTCGGGTGCATGCCGTTGTTAGACAGCGCCTCGGCAAAGACGCAGTTCATCGCCCGGCCGTCTCCTACAGCCGTGGTCACAGCGTGCCGGTTGCGCGTGCTGCCGCCAGGTGGAAACTTGATAGACGCTGACGTGAAGGGGGCGCCGCCTTGATAGTTGGGATTAAGGCGGCGCCC
>DASVSK010000827.1:0-1824 GCA_036388135.1 Pyrinomonadaceae bacterium
CGTAGGTCTTGCAGGGCGCGGTGCGGCTGCACGGGTTGACGTCGTCGCCGACGCCCGAGACCCACGTGCGGGTCGCCTGCGCCTGGGCGAGGGAGGAAAGGGCCAGGATGAAGGTCACACACGCCAAAGCTTTGATAGTAGCGGAAAGCGTTTTCATTAGGGTTCTCCTTACAGACAAGGGGTCTGATTGTGTGGCGATGGCCGCGGGACGGCACGTGCCCTTCGGCGGCAACGCCGTTGACTGTGGATAACGAAGGTTAAGCTCGCGGGGTCCTGTGTGCCCGCCGGGAACGCACGCGGCGGGCGGGCGCTTGGGGCTCTACGGCCTGACGAAGATGTCTCCGGCGCCGTCGTCCGTGTCGATGAAGAGGTAGGCCGAGAAGGGGAAGGACTTATGGCTCACCGTCTCGTCCCTCGGCATCTCGTATCCGCGGTCGTCCTTGACCTCGGCGTCGGTCGCCCACCACCTCAGGCCGACGCCGGGGTCTTCTTTCCACTCCGCGTCCGAAGGGGTCCAGTCCCTCTTCGTCTGCCTGTAGATTCCCCACGTCAGTTTGTCGGGCACGCGCGTGTTGTCGCCGTTGTCCTCGACCGTGAGCAGCACGCGCTGCCCGATCATCGCCTGGATGCTGGAATCGCGGACGACGCCGCCCATCACCGCGCGGTTTTCGATGACGGTCATTTCGTCGAACGACGCGCTGATGTAATAGCCCCTGTACGTCTCGGGCTTCGTGCCCTCGCCGTCCACGTCCTGGTAGGTGATGAGGGCGTCATCGCTCAGGAACAGGCTGCCGGTCGCGCCGCCGTCGGAGAGCGCCTGCGCGTCGAACTCGACGTACTTCACGTATTTGTCGCCGAGTGTGAACTGGTAGTTGCCCTTAGCCGCCTGGGCGCTGGCGGCCACACAGGCCGTCAGGAGCAGCGCTAGCGTCGAGGCAAAACGAATAATACTCATGGAAGAACTCCTTCTACTTGGTTAAGGGAAGGGCGAGTGGCTGGTTTCAAAGGGCGAGGTTCTGTTGCATGCCGCGAGGGCCGCGTAATATTACGCGGAAGCGCGGGTTTCTTCAAGCCCCGGCCGTCGGTTACGGTGACTGCACAATACTCCACGCGGCCGGAAGAAATCTTTAGGGCGGCCTGAAATTCTTCTGAGAGATTTCTGAAAGCGCCCGCCCGCCTCCCGCCCCGAACACTTCAAACTGATGTGAGGGCGCGAAGTTTCGCCGCGGGCTTTCAGCCCCCGCCGGGCCGGCGCACGCCGAAGAGACGCCACTCGCCGTGGACGCTCCCGAGCCTGTGCGCCCCCCGATCCTCGAAGTCGATGCCGGAGCCGGCGACGAGGTCTTTGACCGCGTTCGAGACGAGCACCTCGCCGGCCGCCGCCCTGTTCGCCACCCGGACGCCGACCTCCGCGGCGACGCCGCAGACCTTGCCGTCGACCACGTCGCACTCGCCCGTGTGGAGCCCGGCGCGCATCTCGACGCCGAGGCGCGAGGCGTACTCGACGACGGCGCAGGCGCAGCGGACGGCGCGCGCCGGGCCGTCGAAGATGGCGAGCGGGCGGTCGCCCACCGTGTCTATCTCGCGCCCGCGGAACCACTCGACCTCTTTGCGGGCGTAGGCGCTCAGGCGCTGGACGAGCCCCTGCCGGAGGCCGACGCCGGGCCACGCCGCGCGCCCCTGCGAGTCGGCGATGCGCGTGAAGAGGACGGTGGCGAGCACGCGGCCGGGCCCCGACGCGTGGCGCGCGCCGTTCAGGAACCCTTCGACCTCGTCGAGGATGGCGTCCTGGTCGCCGACGAAGGGGAGGTGGTCGCGGCCGGG
>DASVSK010000828.1:0-2301 GCA_036388135.1 Pyrinomonadaceae bacterium
CGCCCATCCTCGTCGGCGGCATGGTGCGCTGGGGCGTGGACAAATACCTGCGCCGGCGGCTCGCCGACCGCAACCTGTCCGAGGACGAGCTGGTCGCCGAGGGCGACAAGAGCCCCGGCGTGCTGATGGCCTCCGGCTACATCGCGGGCGGCGCTATCGCCGGCATCATCATCGCGTTCCTCGCGGGCGTGCCGTGGTTCGCGGGCTTCAACAAGGCGACGGCCGCGTGGGGCGAGACAAACCCCTTCCACGCCGGCCCGTGGTCCGACGCGCTCGGCGTCATCCCGTTCATCATCCTCGCCGTGCTGCTCTACGCCGTCGGCCGCGAGTGGCTGCTCGGCGCGCGGCGCGCGGACGCCTCGGGGCGCTAGGCGGGTCGGCCGCTTGACCGCGCGCGCGGGCGGGTGGAAAAATGGCTGACCGCGGGACGTCGCGACGTCCCGCGGTCAGCCGTTCTCTTTGCGCCGGACTTTTAAGTTGAAGTCGCCCCGGCAGCCCCTCCCCCCGAGCCGCCTTGCCGAAAGATTTACCTACGATGAACAGACGCACGAAGCTCAAGACTTACACGCTGGCACTCTGCCTGCTCGCCGCCCCGTCCGCCGCGCGCCGCGCCGACGCGCGGCCGGACGCGTGGGCGAAGTCGAACGCGCCGCAGGCCGCCGCCGCGCAGGCGGGGACGCCGACCGAGGTGGCGCGCGCCTTCTACACGGCGCTGCGCGAGGGGCGCTTCCGCGAGGCGCTCCTGATGTCGGTCTACAGGCCGGCCGTCGAAGGGTTGAGCGCCGAAGACCTCGAAGACCTGCGCGTGGACTTCGCGCGGCTGGCGACCCAGGTGCCCAAAGATTTCGACTTCACCGGCGAGCAGTTGAGCGGCGACGAGGCCACGGTCTTCATGAAGTCGGGCGAGGACAGGGAGGTCAAGGTCGAGCCGGTCTACCTCGTCCGCGGCCCCGGCGGCGCGTGGGTCGTCGGCGACCGCGAGAGCGCCGCCGAGGTCAGGAAGCAGGGCAAGAAGTTCTTCTTCGAGCAGCGCATCGCCGCGCACGAGTCGGAGGCCGAGGACATGCTCAAGCGCATCCAGGCCGCGCAGCTCGCCTACTCGCTCCAGCACTCGGGCGCGTTCACAGACCTCAACACGCTCGTCAAGGCCGGCTACGTCCCGCAGGACATCCTCGGCACCGAGACGACCGGCTACCGCTTCACCGTCACCACCGCCCCCGACGGCAGGAACTACGCGGCGCGCGCCGAGCCCGCTCGCTACGGCCGCACGGGCCGCCTCTCGTTCTACATGGACGGCTCCGGCATCAGGAAGAAGGACGCGGGCGGCAAGCCGCTCTCGTCGAAATAGCTCCCCCGGGCCGGGCGCGCGCGTCCGGCGAAGGGCCCCCGCAGGCATGAAGACGAACCGCGCACGAAGGCTCGCACGCTGGCTGCTGCTCCCGCCCGCGCTCTTCGCGCTCGCCTGCGCGCTGCTCGCGCCGGCCGAGGCCGGGCGCGAGCCCGCCGAGTCTGCGCGCGACGCGCGACGCGCGACGCGGGGCGCGCAGGAGCCGCAGGCGCGCGAGCCCGAGGCCGCCTCGACCGTGCGCGGCCGCGTCGTCTACGACGAGACGAGCCGCCCCGCGCGCCGCGCCCGCGTCACCCTCGTGGGCGAGGGCGGCGCGCGCCGCGAGTACGGCGCGCTGACGGACGCGCGCGGCGAGTTCCGCATCGGGGGCGTGCGCGCGGGCACCTACTTCGCCTTCGTCGACGTGCCGGGCGTCCTCTCGCCGGTCGCGTTCGTGAGCATCGACGAGCTGCGCGGCGGCGGCGGGGTGTCCGACCTGGGCGAGGGGCACGCCTTCTTCGACCTCGTCGAGGTCGACGGCAAGGGGGACGTCGACGTCACCGTCCACGCGCGCCGCGGCGCGTCAATCGCCGGGCGGGTCACCTACGCCGACGGCGACCCGGCGGTCAACGTCACCGTCAACCTCATGCGCCGCGACGCCGCCGGGCGGCTGCAAAAGTTTCTGACGGGCGCGAACGTCGTCTCGCTCTCGGGGCTGCGGACGGACGACCGGGGGATGTTCCGCCTCACGGGTCTGCCGCCGGGCGAGTACGTCGTCGGCGTCTCAGAGTCGGTCGACCACAGTCACGACGGCACGCGCCGGCGCGCCGACGACATCCCCGGCATGCTTGAGGCGATGATGGGGCAGCAGCTCCTGATGACCTTCCACCCCTCGGCGACGAGCGCGAAGGAGGCCGCCGCCGTCAAGGTCGCGGCGGGCGACGAGCGCACCGACGTCGACGTCCGCATCCCCG
>DASVSK010000829.1:0-8492 GCA_036388135.1 Pyrinomonadaceae bacterium
CAGAACCGACTCTTCCTCGCCATCGAGCAGAACGAGGAGGACGCGAAGAAGGTCATCGACCCCGACAAGATGAAGAAGTACTTCCCCGCCGTCCCGTTCGAGAACTGGAGCGCGGGCGACGACCTCCCGATGTTCGGCACCATCGGCTCGATGTACAAATGCCTCTGGCAGTACCTTGAGATCGTCTACACCGACGGCGCCACCCTCTTCGAGTACGTCTTCAACCGCGGCACGCTGGAGAGGGACCTCTTCAACGCCAGCAGCAGCTACCACAAGCCCGAGTACCCCAGGATGCCGACCATGGCCTCCGGCGAGGCGAGCGTCCGGAGCGCGATGGAGAACATCCTGAACATGATTAACGCCATCACCGACCAGGGCGAGGGCGCGGGCGTGGCCGAGTGGATCAGGCGGATGCGCGGGCTGCTCCAGTACGCGCCGGTCGAGGGGCAGTTCCGGCCGGACGAGGAGGCGCTTAATTTCGACTACCCCAGCTACACGGACACCGGCGCGTCGAACGACCCGTCGGGGAACACGGTGGCGCGGAGCCAGAACGGCGGGCTCGACCACCACGACCGCTTCAAGGCCATCGACGAGCTGCTGAAGTCGAACCGGGTCGTCACCTGGGACAAGTGGCACGCCTCGGGCAAGACTTGGACGCCCGAGATGCTCATGACGACCGAGGAGGACTACAAGGCGAACAAGTGGAACCTGCCGCCCGCCGAGGACATCGCCGCCGCGCTCAACAACCTGAAGACGGCCGACGGCGCTTACGACGTCTTCAGCCAGGCCGCCGCCGGCTCCATCGCCGGCATCACGCGCGTGCTCTCCGGCTTCTGGACCGACGAGACGACCGGGTTCCCCAGCCCCTCGATGTACGGCTCGGGCGACCGCGTCTCCATCTGCTGGGCCGTCTTCGGCCGCTACCCCGACATCACCAGGGGCGTCGCCCAGAAGGCGACGGGGCAGATGTACCACGCCTGCCAGGGACTCGACCTGAGCGGCGGCGGCGCGGGCCAGACCTGCGCGCAGGTGGAGGTCTTCCACTCCTGCCGCGGCTCGAACACGTGTAAGACCGAGGGCGGCTGCGGCTTCGTCCAGGTGCAGGGGCAGAGCCAGTTGTGCGGACACAAGGTCCTGGTCGAACACCTGAACCCGACCCGCGAGGCGCAGGCCAGCGGGGCGCTCTACAGCGCGCCATCGGACAACAAGTGCGCGAGCTACGGCGGCTGCGCCGTCCCCATCTCGGCGTCGCAGCTCTACCCCGAGCCCAGCCCCGGCCACGAGGTCGCGTTCATGGAGGTCTACGACTTCGTCGGCCAGACGGCCGCGCCGGATAAGATCGGCCTGCTCAGGTACGAGGTGGGCGACCAGGTCTACGACGTGGCGTGGCAGGCTTACGTCAAGGTGCTCGAACACCGCAAGCAGCCCGTCCCCGAACGCCCCAAGGCCAGCGACCTGCGCCTGGCCTTCCCGCCCTCCACATGATGCACGACTCGCCCCCCGAAGCGCGGAGCGAAGTGCGGAGCGCGCGGCCCCCGCGCCGAGGTCTCCCGAACCTCGGCGCGGGGGTCGGGCTGCGCAACCAGCACTTCCCCTACCTGATGCGCCACGACCCGCCCGTCGACTGGTTCGAGATCATCAGCGAGAACTTCATCGACAACTTCGGCTACGCCCGCCACGTCCTTGAGCGCGTGGCGGCCGCCCGCCCCGTCGTGATGCACGGCGTCTCCATGTCCATCGGGAGCACGGACCCGCTGGACTGGGACTACCTGAAAAGCCTGAAGGCGCTCGCCGAGTTCGTGAGGGCGCGCTGGGTCTCCGACCACCTCTGCTGGACGGGCGTCGCGGGCGTGAACACGCACGACCTGCTGCCCATGCCGCTCAACGAGGAGAGTTTGCGGCACGTCACGGGGCGCGTCCGCCAGGTTCAGGACTTCCTCGGGCGGCCGCTGGTTCTGGAGAACCCTTCGACCTACCTTGAGTTCAAGACCTCGACCATCGACGAGTGGGACTTCCTTTCGGAGCTGGCGCGCGAGACCGGCTGCGGGCTGCTGCTGGACGTCAACAACGTCTACGTGTCGGGCTACAACCACGGCTTCGACCCCGAGCACTACATCCGCAGCCTGCCGCACGAGGCCGTCGTGCAGATTCACCTCGCGGGCCCGGCCGACTGCGGCCGGTATCTGGTAGACACGCACGACCAGCCCGTGCCCGCGCCCGTGTGGGAGCTTTACAGGCTGGCGCAGGAGTTGACGGGCGGCGTCTCGACGCTCCTTGAGTGGGACGCCAACATACCCGACTTCCCCGAACTGGTCGCGGAGCTGCGCAAGTCGGAGGCGGCGCTCCGCGGGGAGAACCCCGGCGCGCCGGTTCGCAAGTCCCGCGCGGCCGCCGCCGCGGTTCCCAACCCGGTCGGCTTCCAACTGTCGGCGAGCGATGTCTGAACAGCCCCTCGGCCTCTTGCAGCACTGGATGAAGACCGTCGTCACCGAGCGCGGCGGGCTCGAAGAGAAGCTGCGCGCTGCGGCGCTGCGGCACGGGCTGCGCGCGGAGGACGTGGTGGCCGAGCGGCGCGGCCTCTCCGCGCAGGAGCGGCTCGGCGTCTACGCCGGCGGCTACGTGCTCCGCCTGCTCGAATGCATGCGCGCGGACTTTCCCGCCCTGCGCGCCTTCGTCGGCGACCCGGTCTTCGACGCCTTCGCCAAAGCCTACGTCATCACGAGGCCGCCCGGCTCGCCCAGCCTGTACGACCTGGGCGCAGACTTCCCACGTTTTTTGGAGGAGACGAAGCCGAAGGACGTCCGGCCCGACGCGGAGTTTGCCGCCATGCTCGACCTGCCGCCCGAGCTGGCGCGCTTCGAGCGCGCGCGGGCGGAGGTCATGCGCGCGCGCGGCACGGAGGACGACCCGGCGGCGGAGCCCCTTTCACCCTTCGCGGTCTTCGGCGAGGGGCCGACCCTCCGGGCGACGGAGTGCCTGCGTCTGCTCGAACTGAAGTTCCCGCTGGTCGATTTTGTAAGTAGCGCGGAGCGCGGCGAGCGTCCCGAGGTGCCCGCGCCGCGGGCCTCGTTCGTCGCGCTGGGGCGCGCGAATTACCGGCTCCACGTGGAAGAGCTGACGCCGTGGCAGTTCGCTTTCCTGAAGGCTTGCGAGCGCCCCGCATCGCCCTATGAGGCCGCGCGTTGCGCCGCGCACGAAGGCGGGAAAGAGCCGGGTCAGGTGCTCGCCGAAGTCGCGGTGTGGCTGCCGGTCGCGTTCGAGTTCGGGTTCCTGCGCCGCGTCGCCTAAAGGGGCCCCGCGGCCCGGTCCGCCGACCGCCTGACCCGCCGGCCGTCTACTCCGCGGCCCTACCCTCTGCCGATTGCCCCCCGCCACTTTTCACCGCGTCGAGCAGCTTCTCGTGGATGCCGCCGAAGCCGCCGTTGGACATCACGGCGACGACGTCGCCCTCGCGCATGAGCGGCGCGAGGTGCGCGACGATGGCGTCCGCGCCGTCGAGGCAGAGGGCGGGGCGGTCGCGGCGGCGTGCGATCTCCGCGGTCAGCTCGTCCGTGTCGAGGAGGTCGCCGTAGACGCTGCCCTTCTCGCGCGCGAAGACCGAGGAGAGGACGACGTAGTCGGCGCGGTCGAACGCCTCGGCGTAGTCCTTCTGGAAGACGGCGAGGCGCGAGGTGGCGGAGCGCGGCTCGAAGACCGCGACGAGGCGGCGTCCGCTGTACTTCTCGCCGAGCGCGCGCAGGGTCTCGCGCACGGCCGTCGGGTGGTGCGCGAAGTCGTCGATGACGGTGACGCCGCGCTCCTCGCCGCGCACCTGCATCCGCCGCTTGACGCTCTGGAAGGAGGCGAGCGCCTCGCGGATGGTCTCGCGCGAGAGCCCCCACGCGTCGGCGGCGACGACGACTGAGAGGCAGTTGAGCACGTTGAAGTCGCCGATGAGCGGCGTCTCGAACTCGCCCCAGAGCGCGCCGTCGCGCAGGACGCTGAAGCGCGTCAGCGCGCCCGAGGCGTAGTCGACGTCGCGCGCCTGCCAGCGCGCGCCCTCGCCGGTGCCGAAGGTTTCGAGCCGCGTGTGGAGCCGGTCGCCGAACTCGGCGACGACCTCGCGCACGGCGGGGCTGTCCCAGCCGGCGATGAGCCGGCCGCGGCCGGGGACGAGGTTCATCAGGCGGCGGAAGGCGAGCTTGACCGCGTCGATGTCCTTGTAGATGTCCGCGTGGTCGAACTCGATGTTGCCGACGACGGCCAGCTCCGGCAGGTAGTGCATGAACTTCGGCCCCTTGTCGAAGTAGGCCGTGTCGTACTCGTCGCCCTCGATGATGAAGTAGTCGCCGTCGGTCACGCGGAAGCTCGCGCCGAAGTTCTGCACGACGCCGCCGACGAGGAACGAGGGGTTCAGGCCGCCGCGCTCCATCACCCAGGTCGCGATGCTGGTCGTCGTCGTCTTGCCGTGCGTGCCCGCGAGGACGAGCGAGCGGCGGCCGCGGATGAACTCCTCCTTGACGACCTCGGCCTGCGAGCGGTAGACGAGCCGCCGGTTCAAGGTCTCCTCGACCTCGGGGTTGCCGCGCGAAAGGGCGTTGCCGATGACGACGCAGTCGGGCGTGGGGTCGAGCAGGTGTTCGGGCCTGTAGCCCTGCATGACGTCGATGCCGAGGGATTCGAGCATGGTCGACATCGGCGGGTAGACGTTCTCGTCCGAGCCCGTGACCCTGTGCCCGCGCGCCTGGAGCATCCCGGCGAGCGACGCCATCGCCGTCCCGCAGATTCCGATCAGGTGATAGTGCATAGGTGTTGGGTGATGAATGAGAGATTTGTTGATCGGCTCGTCGGCTCGTTGATTCATCGAAAGAGCGCGCCCTGCCTTCTCAATGAATTAATGAGCCGATGATTCAATGAACCAATCCTACTCACCATTTCCGGCCGTCGGGATGGTGAAAGAGAAGGTGGAGCCTTTGCCCACCTCGGAGTGGACTTCGATGCGGCCGCCGTGCAGCTCGACGAGCTGGCGCGTGATGTAGAGGCCGAGCCCCGTGCCCTTCTCGCTGCGGGTGGCGCGCGAGCGCGCCTGCGCGTACTTGTCGAAGATGTCGCGCACGTCGTCGGGCGGGATGCCGACGCCGGTGTCGGCGACCGAGACGCGCACGAGCCCGGCCTCGGGCGCGGCGCTCAAAGAGACGCGCCCGCCGCGCGGCGTGAACTTGAGCGCGTTCGAGATGAGGTTGACGAGCACGCGCCTGAGCTTGGCGCGGTCGGCGCAGAGCGGCGGCAAATCTTCCGGCATCTCCACGGCGAGCGCGATCTCCTTCTCGGCGGCGAGCGGCTGCATCTGCTCGCGCAGGTCGTCGACGAGGGCGCGCAGCTCGATGGTCGCCATGTCGAGCCGCATCGTCCCCGATTCGAGCTTCGAGGCGTCGAGGAGGTCGTTGACCAGCTCGATGAGGTTCTGCGTGTTGCGCTCCATCATCGAGACCATGTTCTTCTGCTCGCCGGTCAGCTCGCCGAGCCGCCCCGAGTTGAAGAAGTTGATGACGCCGCTGATGACCGTCAGCGGCGAGCGCAGGTCGTGCGTGGTGAGCGCGAGGAACTCCTCCTTCATCGCCGACATCTCGCGGAGCTGCGCGTTGGCACGGTTCAACTCCTGGTTCGACTCTTCGAGCCGGGCGTTGAGGCGCTCCATCTGCTCGCGCTTCTCCTCCAGCTCGCTCAGGACCTGGACGAGGTCGCGGTTCTGCCGCGCCAGCTCTTCGAGCGCCGAGTCGTCCTCCTCCGTGTTGACGAAGTCGCGCAGGAAGTCGGCGCGCGCCCTGACCGCCTCGGCCTCGGCCGGCGGGAGCCACTTGACGACGGCGACGCGCGTGCCCTCGCCCTCCTTCGACTGGATGTCGAACTCGTCCATCAGGCGGCGCGTGCCGATGAGGCCGACGCCGAGGCCGGAGGTCGAGCGGTAGGTGCCGCGGACGATGGAGCGCAGCTTGGCCTCGTCGATGCCGGGGCCGTCGTCGCGCGCCGTGATCTGGACGCCGGCCGCGGCCGCGCCGCGCGTCGCCAGCGAGAGCGTGATCGCGCCCGAGCGCGCGTACTCGTAGATGTTGCGCGTGAGTTCCGAGACGGCGGTCGTGATCTTGATCTGCGTCGTCGGGTCGAAGCCCATCTCGCGCGCGAGGCGGCGGACGCGCTCGCGCACCTTGACGATGTCGGCTTCGCGCCGGACGTAGATGTCGCCGAGTCTGGTGGAGGTGATGCCCTGCATAGGTGGTAGATAGTAAATGGTAAACGGTGAATGGTAAATCGTGGAGGCGGTGGCGAGTCCGGCGGGGGCCGATTCCCGCCCGCCGTTCACCGTTTACTGTTCACCGCTCACCTCTCTTCATCTGTAGACGAGGACGGTGGCGTCGTCGGAGGCGCGGCCGAAGTCGCGGAGGAGGACTCCGGCCAGGAGTTGCGGGCTCCTGGAGACGAGGCCGGGGTAGGCGTTGGCGTCCCAGGTCGCGCTGATGCCGTCGGAGGCGATGACGAGCGTGGTGCCTTCGACCCAGCGGTGCGGCCAGACGCGGACGCCCGGCAGACGCGCGCCGAGCGTGCCGTTGGTGGGGATGGGGCGCGCCGGCTCGGCCGAGCCGAGCACTCGCACCTCGACGTTGCCCACGCCCGCGTAGGCGAAGGTCCCGCGCGCGGGGTCGAGGACGACCGCCCCCATCACCGCGCCGCGCGTGGCGCGCAGCGCGTCGTGGACGGCCGGGATCAGCTCGTCGAGCGACTCGCCGCGCCACTGCTCTAAGACCTCGACGGCGGCGGCGGACGCCTCGCGCGCCCCGCGCCCGTGCCCGAGCCCGTCGACGACCGCGAGCAGCGTCTCGCCCTCGTGCCGGCCGACGAAGTAGGCGTCGCCGTTGGTGTCCTCGCCGGGGCGCGGGCGGCTCCAGACGCCGAGGCGGCGTGAGGTGCGCCGCGCCCTCTCGGCGCGCTCCTCGTCGGCGACGCCCGCGACCCACTTGCGCCCGAGGAGCGCCGTGCCGTAGGTGCTGCGGCGCGCGGTCGTCAGGCGGCGCGTGGTGCCCTTGACGGTCGAGTAGGCGTCGAACTCGTCGAGCAGACGCCGCATCGCGCCGAAGCCCGCGCCGAGGCTCCCGCCCGACGAGACGCCGTCGCGCAGCGCGCGGTCGAGGTCGTGGATGCCCGGCCCCTTGTCGAAGTAGAAGAGCTCGATGCCCGGCTCGGTGCCCAGAATCTCGCCCCAGTGCAGGCAGCCGCCCGAGGCCGCGTAGCGCGCGGCGTTGGTGGCCATCTCCTGCACGACGATGTCTAGCTCGGAGAGCCGGTCTTCCGAGAAGCCGAGCCGCGACGCGAAGCGGTGGACGCCGCGCCGCGCCGCGCCCACCTGCGCCTCGTCCTTGATGTCCTGCGTGTGGAAGACTCTCATAAAGCAGATGCTAGATGTTAGATGTCAGATGTTAGTCAGGATACTCTCACTAACATCTGACATCTAACATCTAGCATCTTCCCCTTACAGCCAGCGCACCACCGTCACCCGCGTGCCGCGGCCGACCTCCGACTCGATCTCGAAGACGTCGACGAGCCGCTTCGAGCCGGGCAGCCCCTTGCCGAGGCTGCGCCCCGTGGAGAAGCCGTCGCGCATGGCGGCGGCGACGTCGGGGATGCCGGGGCCGGCGTCCTCGAAGATGAGGCGCAGGCCGGCGCGCCCCTGCGCGGGGTCGAGCGGCTGCGCGGTCATGCGGCCGCGGCGCGCGTACTTGACGACGTTGCGCGCCAGCTCCGACGTGACCGTGGCGAGCCGCGTCTGGTCGAGCAGGCGGAAGCCGAGGCGGGCGGCGATGGCGCGCACCTCGCCGCGCGCGATGATGATGTCGTGCTCGCTCTCAAGGGCGATTGACCTGCTCTGCAAAGGCACCCGCCCCCCCGCCGAAATTCCCGTCCTCCTCCTCCTCGTCGATGCCGAACTCGCTCCGCAGCAGGCGTATGCCCTCGTCGACGTTGAGGACGGTGTCGACGCCGCGCAGCTCCAGCCCCAGCTCGACGAGCGTGATGGCGACGGCCGGCTGCATCCCGACGACGACCGTGCGCGCGTCCATGATGCGCGCCATGGCCGCGATGTCCGAGAGCACGCGCCCGATGAAGGAGTCGACCATCTCCAGCAGCGAGATGTCGATGAGCACGCCGCGCGCGCCCGTCCGCTCCAGCTCCGAGAGGATGCGCTCCTGGAGGTGGATCACCGTCTGGTCGTCCATGTCGACCTGGATCGGCACGATCAAAACGCGCCCGACCTTCAGGATGGGAATGCGTGTCTGTCCGTCCATAATCGATATCACCCTTAAAGCGCGCCCGTCGTGCTACGCGGCCTCGTCTCGCTTAACTTCCAAAGCCTTCGTCAGTTCCTCGGCCGTGTCCCGCGGCGACTTGCGCTTCAGAACCCGGAGGCGGCTCAGACTGACGGGGAGTTGCGCGTAGTCCACGTCCTCCGCCACGATGGGAAT
>DASVSK010000830.1:0-3068 GCA_036388135.1 Pyrinomonadaceae bacterium
CGCTATGAGAAAGGATTTAGCCGATGAAATACGGCGACCTAAATGACTTCGAGTTACTTGTGGCGGCGCTGAATGGGGACAAGGGGGCCTGGCCCGAACTCCAACGGAGGTACGAGCGTCAGGTCACCTCGCAGGCGCGCCGAATCCTGTTTGGCGGCAGGTGCAGCGACCCGCGCGACCACTGCCGCGACGTTTCGCAGGAGACATGGACCCACCTCTGGGCCTACGCGCGCACGGTGCTCAAGACGCGCAGGGAGGGGACTGAGGGCCTCGGCGGGCTGCTGCATACGATGTGCAAGCATGAGGCGCATCTTCATTTGGAGCGCGCCTGCTTCGGGAACGTGCGCCCGGAGCCGTTTGGAGAGTCCGAAGGGGACGCCGGGCCGTCCGGGCAGTCCGAGGGCGACCTCCTCGGGTTCCTGGAGATGGCCGAGCGCGCGGAGATTTTCTGGCGCGAGGCGCGGCAGGTCGAGGTCACGCGCTTCCTCGAAATACTCGAATTGAGGGTGAAGGGGCAGAAACATGAGGAGATTGCCAAACAACTCGGCTGGAAGGCGGTAAGGGTACGCCAGACGTTCCGACGGGGGCTGCTCGAACTCAAGCGACGCCTGAAGGACTTACTTTGAAAGTGGAGGGCCTGTCAACACTTTGAAGGAAGGAGATGTCATGCAGAAGTGCTATGAAGCTCACCGCTGGCCCGACTCGCCCGACGCCGTCCCCGAGGGGGAGTTCGACGAGTTCGTGGCTCACGCTGAGACCTGTTCGTACCACGAGGAGCTGATGCGCGCGGAGGAGGATACTCTGCTGAGCGCGCTACGCCCTCCGGGCTATCTGGCCGACAGCCCGGCTCAGGCCGAGGCGACCGTCGAGTTCGGGTGGTGGGCGACGCACGCCGACCTATACACGCGCTGGGCGACGAGCGGCAGGCGGGTGCGCTCGCTGGTGCTGCGTTACCGCGGTCAGGACGTGGCGCGCCACGAGTGGTTCGACGAGGTTGATGTGCGCGTCGTGCGCGAGCTGGAGCAGAGGGTGAGGCTGGAGCTGGAGCCGGGCAAGAAGTGCGACCTTGAAATCTGGAAGCTGCCCGACGACGAAACCGACGATGAGATTTGCCTCGGCGTCTACCAACTCCCCGGCTTCCGTCACGTCGGCAAGGCGAGGTACCTCTCGCTGCCCACTGGGCAGACCGTCATGCTCAACGTCAGGCATGTACACCTGAACAAGTACGAGATAGAGTTCGCCTGCGCCGACAGCGAGCCGGCCGGACGCGAGACACACGCGCCCAAGGCCGAAACGCCGCCGCCGGGGTGGCGCGAAGAACCTTCCGGCTTTGGCCCGAGGCTCGGCGGCGGCGTCCTGCCCCTCCGGCAGATACACCCGGCCGCGGGAGACCTCGACGCCGCCCGGCAGTACGGCCTCCTGCCGGCCAACGTCATGACAGGCCAATTCATCGCGCAGGTGAGCCCCGTCGTCGGCCTCATTGCCGCGATAGTGCTCTGCGTCACTTTGCCGTCGGCGCCGCTGCGTCCACCCGCCACTTACACCAGCGCTCACCGCAGCGCTGAGCCCAAGGCGCCGCCCGGCGCTACGCCGCCTGAGCGTCAGCCGTTGCGCGAGGCGGAGTTGACCGCGGAAGCGCCCCCCACGACCATGACGCCGGAGGTAGCTCTCAAAGCGCGGTCGCCGGTTCGCGTCGTCCACCGCTTCGACAGGCAGCCCGGATACCCGGGCCGGGCGCGGGTGACCGCCACGGAGGCGGAGGTGAGGTTGCTCGGCACGTCCCGCTCCGCCAACTGCGAGTCGTCCGAAGAGGTGGGCGGTATGGCGGCTGCCGCGCCGAAGCCGGCGGTCGAGGCTGAAGCGAAAGTCCTGGTGGGCGAAGCCACGTCACAGACGGGCGACGACCTCAAGGCCGACGCGAGTTCTGTACCCCGCTAGGACCAGACCGCCAACGGCATTCGTTAGCCGCTGTGAGAACCCTTCAAAAAGCCGCTCCTGATGGCCTTGCCGGCGTCGGGAGCGGCTTTTTGACGGCCTGAGGCGAGCCTCCGAAGCAACTGAGTGTCCCCGCCAGGCGTCTAAATGCGGGCGATTTCAGCCAGGCAATGCCTCCCCGAACCCCGGCGGCGGAGAGCAGAAGACGCCCTCCTGTAAAGCATCCTGCGAGCGCCGCTCTCGTCTGACGTTCGCGACCTTCAAGCCTTTCGCCAGATTCTTCGACGGCCCGCACGCGCGCGCCGGCGGCAATAAAACAGCCCCGCGCCCGACGGGGCGCACCCTCGCCGACTGTGGAGCTTAACTTGAAGTCGAAAAACCCAGCCCTCGCTCTCGTGCTCGCCCTCCTGACCGCGTTGTCCGTCCCCGCCTCGTTCGTCGCCCGTGCGCAGTCCGGCCGGGAAGGCGTCGCCGCGCCCGCGGCGGTCGCCGCCAGGAAGCCCAACGCCCCCATGCCGCCCGAAGAGGGGCACGGCTACGTCGTCAGCATGGTGGACGGCCGGGTCGTCTGCCGCGACGCCTCGCCGGCCGAACGCCTCGAAATCCTCCGGCGCGACCCGAACGTGCGGACGAGCCCCGTCCGCCCCGCGTCCGACGGCCTCCAGTCCGACGCGTCCGGCCCCGGCACGGGCGTCGACGCCGTGACGTCGAACCTCATCCCCG
Organism: Pyrinomonadaceae bacterium; assembly: GCA_036388135.1. Lineage (GTDB taxonomy): Bacteria > Acidobacteriota > Blastocatellia > Pyrinomonadales > Pyrinomonadaceae > QHXN01. Next base: position 2,659 of record DASVSK010000830.1, read on the forward strand.
GCCACCTCGACATCGTCCTCCGCCCGACGGCGGAACTCCAGAAGCCCGAGAACGCGCACGTGCTCGCCGCCTTCGAGCGCGCGGCGGCGGTCTGGGAGAACCTGATTACCAGCGAGATAACGGTCGTCATCGACGTCGACTACGGCACGAAGCGCTTCGGGGCGGACTACGGGGAGGACGTCCTCGGCTCCACCTCGGGCGGCATCTTCTACATCCCGTCCTATACGTCGGTGAGGAGCAGGCTCGTCGCGCGCGCCACCCCCGGAGCCGAGTCGAACATCATCGCGCAGCTCCCGCCGGCCCCCTCTCCCACCCCTGGCGTCCCGACCGACTCGGGACTCCTGACGGAGATGGACGTCAGCAGCCCGCTCGCGCGCGCCCTCGGGGCCATCGCCGCGCACGCCAACCCC
>DASVSK010000831.1:0-2517 GCA_036388135.1 Pyrinomonadaceae bacterium
AAAAACTCTGACAGAGGACGCGCCGAGTCCGGGCAAAAGAAAAGCCCCCGGAGGGGCTCGACTTTCAGGGGGCGGTCTTCTTTCTGCCGCGCCGCGGCTTCGGGGCGTCCGTCCCGGCCTTCGAGTTGCCGCCGACGGCCGAGGGCTTCACCGCCGCCTTCTTCGCCTCGGGGAGGCGCGACGCGGCCTCGTCCGTGATGACGCAGAGGCCGCTCAGGCGCTCGCCGCGCAGGCGCGCGATGAGGCCGGCGGCCTCCGCGTAACTGAGCCCCGCCCCCTCGCGCCCGCGCTCGCTCAGGACGGACCAGCGCCGCTCGTTCAGTTCGCTCATCGAAAGGCTTTCCCGCCGCCGGATTACTTAAATCCCGCACAGTGTAGCGGATGCGCGCGAGGCCGAACAAGCGTGCGCGCCCCGGCTTGCGGGCGGCGCGCGCGCGGCGTTAATCTCCGTACGTAAAGAGACAAACTTTCCCGAACAGGCTCGAACCAGCCACACCCGCGGGATGAAGAGATGAAAAAAACAGTCCTGCTCCTGGCCCTCCTCCTGACCGGCGCGTGCGTGCAGCAGCAGACGCAGAACGCGCCCCCGACCCCGACGGGCGCGGGCGGCGGCGACCAGGCGTTCAAGGCCGTCCACGACAAGTACGTCGTCGAGTTTTTGCGCCGCAACCCGACGGTCAACACCTACGTCGGCGGCTCGGGGCTCGACCCGTCGCTGAAGGACGTTGACGGCCGCCTGCGCGACCACTCCGCGGCGGCGCTCGCCGAGGAAGACCGCTGGCTGGCCGACAGCCAGAAGGCGTTCCAGTCGGTAGACCCCGCGGGGCTCTCGCCCACGCGCCGCATCGACCGCGACGTGGCGCTCGCGCAGATAGCCTTCCTCCTGCGCCAGCACCAGACCCGCCGCTACCAGGAGCGCGCCGTCGACACCTACGTCTCCGAGCCCTTCCGCGCCATCGACTGGCAGTTGCAGGGGATGACGCAGACCGGCGAGAAATCCTACGGCACGCCCGAGGAGTGGCGGCTCGTCACGCAGCGCGTCGCGGACGTCCCGCGCTTCCTACAGGTCGCGCAGGCGCAGCTTGAGGCGGGCGTCAGGTCGGGCAACACGGCCGACCACCGCATGCTCCTGCGCGACGGCGTGACGACGGCCGAGGCCGACGCCAAGTACTTCGCGGAGGAGCTGCCGAAGGTCGCAGGGGAGCGGCTGGCGGCGGGCGAGGCCAGCGACCAGATGATGACGCAACTGAGACAGGCGTCCCAGCAAGCCTCCGACGCCTACAGGAAGTTCGCCGAGTTCGTCCGCCAGACCTTCTTCGACGCCGACGCCGCCGCGCCCGACGGGCTCAAGCCCAAGCAGCAGTTCGCCGCCGACCGCTACGCCTTCGGCGAGGAGGAGTACAACTGGGCGCTGAAGAACAACCTGCGCGTCGACACGACCGCGGCGAAGCTCTACGAGGAGTCGTGGCCGATTGTCGAAGACACGCGCCGCCAGATGGCGGAGCTGGCGCGGCAGATAGGGCAGAAGCGCGGGATGACTCTTCCCGAAGACGGCGCGCAGGCCGTCCGCGCCGTCTTCGACGAGCTGGGCAAGGAGTACCCGAAGACCGACGCCGAGATGGTCGAGTGGTACAGGCAGGCGGGCGTCAGGCTGGTGGACTACGCGCGCAAGACGGGCGTCTTCGACGTGCCGGCCGACTACAAGCTCGACGTGGTCGAGACGCCGCCGCCGCTGCGCGCCTCCATCGACGGCGCGGCCTACTACCCCGCTCCGCCCTTCAAGCAGAGCGGCGTCGGGCGCTTCTACGTCACCACCTCGGGGAAGAACGACCCGGCCGTGCTGAAGGAGAACAACCGCGCGGCGACCGCCGACCTCTCCGCGCACGAGGGCTTCCCCGGCCACGACTGGCACTACAAGGTGATGACGCAGTTCCGCGACCGGATAGCGGGCGTGCGCTGGCTGACGCCGGGCTCGGTCGAGGACTCGTCTTCGATGTGGGAGGACTCGATGGCGTCGGAGGGCTGGGCGCTCTACTCCGAGGCGCTGATGGCCGAGCCGCAGGCCGGCTCGCCCGAGGGCTTCTACACGCCGGAGGAGCGGCTCTACCAGTTGCAGGGCAAGCTCTACCGCGACCTGCGCGTCCGTATCGACACCGGCATCCACACGAACCGGATGAAGTTCGAGGAGGCCGCCGACCTCTTCTCCGAGGTCGTCGACTTCCAGCCGGGCAGGTGCGCCGACCCCGCGAAGTCCGACGCGAAGCGCGCGAGCTGCGACTCGGCGTGGCGCGCCATCTTCCGCTACTCCAAGTGGCCCACGCAGGCCATCACCTACCGCCTCGGCAAAGACCAAATCTTCGCCCTGCGCGCCGAGGCCGCGAAGCTCCTCGGCGACAGGTTCTCGCCCAAAGAGTTCCACCTCCTCTTCATGCGCCAGGGCACCATCCCCGCCGGCTACTTCCGCGAAGAGCTGCTGCGCGCGATACAGAAGAAGTAGGCGGTAGACGACAGTCTGCG
>DASVSK010000832.1:0-5781 GCA_036388135.1 Pyrinomonadaceae bacterium
CGACGCCAGTACGAGGTGCGGGCGCACCTCGCGGCCGAACGGCTCGGGCAGGAGGAGCGCGCGCGCCTGCTCGACGAGGCCGTCGCCGCGCGCGCCGAGGCCGAGGCCGTCAACCGCGCCAAGGACGTCTTCCTCGCCACGCTCTCGCACGAGCTGCGCACGCCCCTGACGGCCATCATCGGCTGGGTACACCTGCTGCGCGCCGCGCAGCACGACGGCGAGATCACCGAACGCGGGCTGGAGGTGATCGGGCGCAACGCAGAGGCCCAGCACCAGCTCATCCGAGACCTGCTGGACGTCTCGCGCATCATCACCGGCAAGCTCCGGCTCGACACGAGGCAGGTGGAGCTCGGCCCCGTGGTCGAGGCCGCCATAGACTCCGTGCGGCAGGCGGCCGACGCGAAGAACATCCGGCTCGGGGCCGAGTTCGACGACGACACAGACCTCGTGGCGGGCGACCCCGACCGCCTGCAGCAGGTGGTCTGGAACCTGCTCTCGAACGCCATCAAGTTCACGCCCAAAGGCGGCAACGTCGGCGTCCACGTCGGGCGCGAAGGCTCGGACGTCTGCATCAGGGTGAGCGACACGGGGCAGGGCATCACGGCGGAGTTTCTGCCTTACGTCTTCGAGCGCTTCCGGCAGGCCGACGGCTCGACGACGCGCGAGCACGGCGGGCTCGGGCTGGGGCTCGCCATCGTCCGTCACCTCGTCGAGCAGCACGGCGGGCGCGTCTCGGCGGAGAGCGGGGGCGAGCGGCGCGGCTCGACCTTCACCGTCAGCCTGCCCGTCGCCGCCGTGAACGCGCGCTTCGAGGCGGGTGAAGGGCCGGAGCCTCACCACGCGCAGGGCGCGTCGGGGGGCCGTGCGGCGGCGCTCGACGGCGTGCGGGTGCTCGTCGTCGACGACCAGCCGGACGCGCGCGAGCTGTTGGCGCTGGTGCTCGGCCGTGCGGGCGCTGAGGTCGTTACGGCGGCCACGGTCGCCGGGGCTTTGGAGCTACTCCGGCGCGGCGAGGTGGGCGTCCTCGTCTCGGACGTCGGGATGCCCGGGGAGGACGGCTACGCGCTCGTCGGCCGGGTCAGGGCGCTGACGGAAGGGCGGTCTGCCGGCATCCCGGCCGTCGCCCTCACGGCCTACGCCACCGACGACGACCGGCGGCGCGCGCTCGACGCGGGCTTCGACGTCCACGTGTCCAAGCCGGTCGAGCCGGCCGAGCTCGTCTCGGTCATCGCCGGCCTGGTCGCGCGCTCCGGGGGGGCCGCTTCGCGGGACTGAGCGCGGCCGCCGCGCCCTTCGACCGCCCGGTCTTCTTCAAGTCTTTCTTCTCGCCCTCCGCCAGCCTCAGCACGTCGCCCGGCTGGCAGCCGAGCGCCTGGCAGATGGCCTCCAGCGTGACGAAGTTTATCCCGAGCGCCCTGCCCTTCTTCAGCCGCCAGAGGGTCGTGTGGCTGATGCCCGTCTCCTTCGCCAGCCAGTAGAAGGTGCGCCCACGCTCCGCCAGCAGCACGTCAATCCGCGTCTCGACCATAAGCACTCTCGACACCTCCCGGGGGGCCCGCCTCCGAGCGAAAGACTATTTTTCGCATGCGGGATATGCTCTAAGGTTGACATACATTCGCGTGTACCGCAAGATGGTCGTGAACCGAGTCTGGCTCGCTCCCTTCTCAGCCCCTCCGGAATCACCCGGATCGCCTGAAGTCGACAGCGCAAACGCAGGGGCTGAAAAGATGTTTACACGCCGCGTAGTCTTTCAACTCAAGGCCGATTCGTCGGCCGAATTCAAGCGCATCGTCGAGGGCGACGTCCTGCCCCTGCTGCGCTCGCAGAGGGGCTGCCGCCACGGGGACACCTTCGTCACGCCGGAATTTTCCGAAGCGGTCGTCAACAGCTACTGGGACACGGAGGCGTGCGCAGAGGCTTACGGCCAGGCCCCTTTCTGCGACGGTTTGAAGAGCCTGTCGGGGGTGCTAAAGGGCGCGCCGAGCGTGGAGACTTTTCACATCTCAAGCTCGACCTTTCACGCGCTCAGCGCGAACCGCCGCGAGGCGTATCGCGCCTCGCACTTCGGCAGGGGTTGAGCGGTCAGGGCGGACGTCGCCGCGGCTGCCGCCCTCTTTTTCCTGATGCGGGCGTTCTAACTCCCTCCCGACGGCGGGTCGGACTGAGACGCCCCCATTCAGCGCAGAGCAAAGGTAAGCGCCTGATGCCCGAATCAGATGAGCAGACAAGCAGCGGGTTTCACAGAGCCGACGAAGAAGGCGTGTGGCCCGGGATAGATTCGAGATTCCGCCTGGTCGCCGTGGCCGCGCAGCGGAGCAAGCAGCTCCAGCGCGGGGCGCGGCCGCGTATCTCTGCCGACCCGAAAAGACGCCGGAGCACCAGCATCGCGCTCGAAGAGGTCAAGCTGGGGCTCGTGCCCTTCATCAACAACACGAAGGACGAGCCGGGCGAGGGCGGTGACGGCGGCGTCACGTCGGCCACGTCGGCTTCCGCGACGGGCTGAGTCCTGCGCGCGCCGTGCGGCCGACGCCGCCGCGTACGGACGCGAGCGCAGACCGTCACGCGTCCGCGACCCCGAACCCGCCGGCGTCCTTCACGACGCACGGGGGCGCGTAGGCCGCAAACCCCGAAGGCCGTAGGCTGCACACATGAGAGACCTGCATGTTTATGTCGCCCCCGCCGCCTCAGAGGCGCGGGACGCGCGCACGGCGTTCTACACCCGGCGTGGCGACGGCCCGTACTACCACTGGCTCTACGCCGAAGGCCCCGGGCGCTGGCTCTACTCGCGCGTGAGCCTGGACAGGCTGGCGCTGCGCGTGCTCTGCGTCGCTCGCTGGGAGGCCGTCCCGGCCGCGCTGCGTGACCGCCTGGGCGAACACTATCTCGAATAGTCCCGCCGCCACGTCGGCCGGAAGAAAGGCAATCAACCTTGAGCGAACAGAAACCCGTCAGCAGGGACGCGAGGCATTATCTCGTCAAACGCCCGAACGAAATCCTCCACAAGAAGCGGAGCTGGAACGAGGTGCAGGCGGAGCTTGAGGTGAAAGGCACCGGCGCGGACGAGGCGATGCTGTTCCGCGGCGTCGTCACCGAGGACGGCACGGAGTACCGCGACATGTACGCCGACAGCAGGACGCAGGTGACCGAGCACACCAAGTAGGAGGGGCGAGGAATGGGCGACGAATCGCGCGTGCTGGAAGAGGCCAAGTCGGAAGCGCTGGCGGGGTTTGCGGCCATCGCCGCCGTCATCGACCTCTCGGGCGAGCCGGTGACGACGGAGCACGACCAGGCGGCCGACGCGCTCCGCGCCGCCGCCGTGCGACACCTCTCCGCCGCCCTTGAGATCATGCGCCGCGCGAAAGGCGTAGGCGCGTGAACGGCTACGACGATTTCGTCGAGCGGCTTGAGTCCGCCCTCGTCGACGACGTGGCGCGCGAAGACTTTCTTGAATACCTGGAAGGGCTCACGAGCGAGGGGCGTGCGGAGATACTGGCCGGCGCAGACCGGCTTGAATCGGAGGCGGAAGTCGCTTGAGAAAGGTTAAAAGAGATGAGCGCGAGCGAACAGCCGAGGGACGAAGCGGAGAGGGAGCCGGAAGAGGATAAGGCCGGGCGGCACTCCGGACAGTTGCGCGACGGCGTCCACGAAGTCCCACTCTTTCTTCGGGACATCAGCGACGGGCAGAAGGGCAACGCCCAGGACGAGAAGGACGAGATGGGAGAGTAGTCACGGCATGGGAAGTGAAGCGGCACACCGCGGCGCGGGTATTAAGGCCGGGGACTGCGTCCGCGCCCTCGACGGCGCGTACAAGGGCAAGGTGGGGACGGCGCTGCGCGTGGTGAAGAGCAGCGACGAGGGGCGGACGTGGGAGTCCGTGCTGGTGACCTTCCCCGCGGGCGGGGCCGACTACCTCAACGCCGACGCCCTGGAGAAGACCGAAAAGCCGAAGGGCTGAGCGCGCCGGTGCCGGGCCGCATGAAACACTCTGACGTACCCCGCGCGTAGGGCAGCGCCCTTACGCGCCGCAACCCCTCAACAACCAACCACCGACGCCACACGCCCAACCCCACCCGCGGCCGCACAAGACGCAGTCGGCATCACACGCCACCGGGCATCAACCCCGCGAGGAAGGGTCGGCCGGGTGCCGGCAAGTTGCCCCGCGAGAGGGACGCGCGTCCCGACTTCGGGGTGCGTGCGACGTGTGCCCTATTTAAGTGCGCGCGTGGATGAGACGGCGCATGCGGTCGGGGAAGAGCACGTCTATCTTCTGCGGCTCGACCAGCGCCGTCACCTCGCCCGCGCCGAAGACGGGGTGCGTCAGTGACTGTCCCGCGCGGTACGTGCGCGTCATGTCGTACGGCTCGCCGGACTTCGCGGTGGCGCGTTCGCCCGTGCTGCCGCCGGCCTTGAACGGGCTGCGCGTGCCGCACTTCGGACAGCTCACGCGCGTGATGCGCCCGGCCTTCGTGACCGACGCCACGACGTGCCCGCGCTCCTCGCCGCAAGGCTCGCAGAACTTCTCCACGCGCTCGCCACTCTTATGAATCTGATTGTCCACGCGAAACTCCTTTTACTCGCCGACACCTGAAAGTAGGACGCCCCTCGCCGGGGCGTACGCAAAGAACTTACGGGCCGAGGCCCTCAAACTTTAAGTCGCGGCCTCGCCGCGCGGCGCGCGCACGACCTGCCGGATGACACCGACGCGAGCCAGCGCCCTGATGACGTAGCCCGAGAGGTCTATCTCGTACCAGCGCCAGCCGTGCAGCGCCGAGGCCGGGCGCGCGTGGTGGTTGTTGTGCCAGCCCTCGCCGAACGAGAGCAGCGCGACCCACCAGACGTTCCGGCTCTCGTCGCGCGTCCGGTTCGGCCGACTGCCCCAGCGGTGACAGACGCTGTTGACGCACCACGTCACGTGCCAGAGGGCGAGCGTCCTGATGACCGTCCCCCACAGCACGCCGCGCCACCCCGCGACCGCGAAGCAGAAGACGCCCGTCAGCGCCCACGGCAGGATGAAAAGAAGCCCCCTGTCCATGACGCGCATCCACGGGTCGTCGCCCGAAACGTCGGGGACTAACTGGTGGTGGTCGGCGTCGTCCATCTCGTCGCGGCGGACGACCCAGCCGACGTGCCCGTGGAAGAAGCCCGCGAGCGGGGAGTGCGGGTCGCCCTCGCGGTCGGCCATGCGGTGGTGGAGGCGGTGAACCGCGACCCAGCGCGCCGGGCCGCCCTGCAAGGCTGCACAGCCCGCCCACGCGACCGTGCGCCGGAACCACCTCGGGCAGACGTAACCCCTGTGCGTCAGCAGTCGGTGGTAGCCGATGCCGATGCCGAAGGTCGTGACGACGTAGAGGCCGACGAAGAGCGCGACGTCGACGGCGCGCGGCCAGTACCAGAGTCCGAGCAGGCTGAGGGCGTGGACGCCGACGACGAGCGTCATGTGGGACGGGTTCCAGCGAGGCGTGGAGGCCGCGCGGCCTCGCGCCCCTCCCGCATCGTTATTGAGAGCTACTGACATTCGTCGCGAACTTACCTCCCCGCGCCCGGCGGAAGACAGGTGGCCGACGGAAAAGCCCCGGGCCGAAGTATTCGACTTGGCCCGGGGCTTCTCGTTCAAGAGTCTCCGGCGAGCCGGAAGGTGCTACCAGCGCGTACCGCGGTTGCCGCCGCCGCCGCCGCCGCCACGGTTGCCGCCGCCGCCGAAGCCGCCGCGACCACCGCCGCCGCCGCCGCGATCCTCGCGGGGCTTGGCCTCGTTGACATTAAGTGCGCGCCCGCCGACTT
>DASVSK010000833.1:0-3290 GCA_036388135.1 Pyrinomonadaceae bacterium
GCCGCCGCAGGGGACTCCGGTGCTCTGGCGCGACCACGCCGACGTCGCCGCGCTCGACCTCTTCCACGGCCCCGGCGGCGAGGCTTCGAAGCCCGACCTCAGCCGCCTCACCTTCGTCAGGGAGGAGAAGGGCGGCTACTCTAAAAAGTACCGCGTGCGCGACGCGGCGGGGCGCGTGTGGGTGGCGAAGGTCGGCAAGGAGGCGCAGCCCGAGACGGCCGTCACGCGTCTGGTCTGGGCCGCGGGCTACGCGACCGAGATCACCTACCTCGCGCCGCGCGCGACCATCGAGGGCAAGGGCACGTTCGAGAACGTCAGGTTCGAGGCGCGCCCCGACGACGTCAGGCGGCTCGACGAGTGGCGCTGGGCGTCCAACCCCTTCTCGGGGACGCGCGAGATGCAGGGGCTCAAAGTCCTGATGGCGCTCTTCGAGAACTGGGACTTGAAGGACGCCAACAACCGCGTGCTGTTCGCGCGCGGCGAGGGCGGCGGCGAGCTGCGCCACGTCGTCAGCGACCTCGGCGCGACCATCGGCAAGACGGGCGGGCAGAACGGGCCCATCGCCTTCCTGCGCCAGGTCAAGGGCAGCCGCAACGAGCCGGAGGAGTACGCCTCGGACAAGTTCGTCGAGGGGGTCGCGGGCGGCCGCGTGCGCTTCAGCTACGGCGGGAAGAACAGCGGGCTGATGCGCGACATCACGGTCGAGGACGCGCGCTGGCTCGGCGAAAATCTAGCCCGCCTCTCCGACAAGCAGATCGAGGACGCGTTCCGCGCCGCCAACTACACGCCCGACGAGGTGCGCGTGCTGGCCGCGAGCGTGCGCGCGCGAATCAACGAGCTGACCGGCCTCTCGGCCGCCGCGCCCGCTCGCCCTTAACCGTCGCGGCGGCGCGCGGCGGGCCGCGCGCCGGCAAGCGCCTCGCCCGCCATGTGGAGCGCGACTGCCGGCCGCGCTTTCTTCTTCCCGCCCCCGGAGAGTAGTGCCGTACGTCGAGAAGCCGGAAGGGTCATGTCTACATACTGCGATTTCGCCGCCACAGACCCTCTGCATCAGCCCTACCACGACCGCGAGTACGGCTTCCCGGTCGCCGATGACGACGCGCTGTTCGAGAGGCTCGTGCTCGAAATCAACCAGGCCGGACTCTCCTGGGCCACCATCCTGAGAAAGCGTGAGGCGTTCCGCCGCGCCTACGGCGGGTTCGACGTCGAGAGGGTCGCCGCGTACGGCGAGGCGGACAGGGCGCGGCTGCTGGGCGACGCCGGGATAGTGCGCAACCGCCTGAAGGTCAACGCCGCGATAGAGAACGCGCGCCGTGTGTTGGGGCTGCGGGAGGAGTTCGGCTCGTTCGCGGGCTGGCTCGGCCGGCATCACCCGCGTTCCAAAGAGGACTGGGTGCGGCTGTTCAAGCAGACATTCGTCTTCACCGGCGGGGAGATCGTGGGCGAGTTCCTGATGAGCACGGGCTATCTGCCGGGGGCGCACCGGCGGGGCTGCCCCGTCTACGAAAAGGTCCTGGCCGCCGGCCCGGCCTGGGCGTCCGGCGCGGCGGCCGGCGGAGTCTAACTATGGACGCGACGGCCTTTGTCAACATCGAGTCTCCGCGGCTCGTCCTCCGGCGCTTCGCCGACGCCGACCTCCCGGCGTATCTCGCCTACCTCAACGACCCGTTGGTGGCGCGCTACCAGAGCTGGGAGTCGTATGCCGAGCAGCAGGCGAGGGAGTTGATCGAACAGCAGAAGGGGCGCGAGCCGGGGCGGCCGGGCGAGTGGTTCACCTTCGCCGCCGAGTTGAAGGAGACGGGGGCGCTCGTCGGCCACGTCGCGCTCAGCGTCAAGGAGTCAGACCCGCGGCAGGCCGAGATCGGCTTCACGTTCGCGCGCGAGTACCAGGGGCGCGGGCTGGCGAGGGAGGCGGCCGAGCGCGTGCTGGGTTACGTCTTCGACGTGCTGGGGATGCACCGCGTGGTGGCGGTCGCCGACTGCGAGAACGAGCGCTCGGTGGCGCTGCTCGGCCGTCTGGGGATGAGGCGGGAGGGGCACTTCGTCGAGAACGTCTGGTTCAAAGGCGCTTGGGGCTCCGAGTACCTTTACGCGATGCTGCGGAGGGAGTGGGCGGCGCGGCGCGCGGGCTCAGACCGCGCGGTCTGACGCCTGCGGCCGGACGGCCGCGAGTCCGGCCGGGCCCTCAGTTCGTCAAATCGGGGGCCAGCTCGACGTCGAAGGTTCTGGATATCTTGTCGAGGTTGAGGCTCCGGGCCGAGGCGTCGAATATCTCGCGGTAGGTGCCGTCGCGGTCGTATAGCTCTTCGTGCGTGCCGTGCTCGACGACGCGCCCCTCCTTGAGCACGAAGATGACGTCCGCGTCGATTATCTGCGAGATGCTGTGCGAGATGACGACCGTGGTGCGCTCGGCCTTGACGGCGTCGAGGCTGTTCTTTATCTGCTCGGTGGCGACCGCGTCGAGGCTCGCCGTCGGCTCGTCGAGAAAGATGACGGGCGGGTCTTTCAGGAACAGGCGCGCGATGGCGATGCGCTGCTGCTGCCCGCCGGAGAGCAGATGCGCCTCCGACTCGTACCCGTGCGGCAGTTGCTCTATCTGCTCGTGCAGGTAAGCCTTGCGCGCGGCGTCCACGACCTCCCCGGGCGAGGCGTCTATCTTGCCGTAGCGGATGTTCTCCTCAATCGTGCCCTTGAAGATGTGGTTCTTTTGCAGCACGAGGCCGATCTTCCGGCGCAGCAGGTCTGTCTCGTACCGTTCGAGGTCTTTGCCGTCGAGCAGAATCCTGCCGCTCGTGGGCGTGTAGAACCGCGTCAGGAGGTTCAGGAGCGTCGACTTGCCCGCGCCGGAGAGGCCGACGAAGGCCACCGTCTTGCCGCGCGGGATTTTCATGTTGACGTGGTGGAGCGCCCGCGTTCCGTTCGGGTAGGTGAAGCTGACGTCCCGCAGCTCGAAAGTCCCTTCGAGGTGCGAGACGTCGAGGTCGCCGCCCGCCTCGACCTGGTCGTCGGCGTCGAGGATTTGAAAGTAGCCCTCGGCGTAGGTCAGGGCGTCGTTCATCTCGTCGTAGATGCGGTGCAACTGCCTGATGGGCGCGGAGACGTTGCCGAAGAGCATGATGTGGAACATGATCGCGCCTATCGACATCCGCCCGCCGAGGACGAGGTAGGCCGTCAGGATGATGATGAGCACGACGCCGATCTGCTCGACGAAGGTCTTCAGCCCGTCGAAGACGAAGTTGGTCTGCCGCTGCCTGAGCTGCGCGCCGACGAGGTTCCGCTGCAAACGAACC
>DASVSK010000834.1:0-3206 GCA_036388135.1 Pyrinomonadaceae bacterium
GCATGACCTCGGCGGGGCGGTCGTGGATGCCGATGAGCGAGGTGCCGGGCGCGATCTCCTGGAGCGCCTCGACCGCGCCGCTGCGGCCGAAGCCCGCCATGTCGAGCCCGACGGCGATGAGGTCGAAGTCGCCCCGCGCCGCCGCCCTCAGCACGTCCATCGTGTGGCGGCAGCTCTCGGCCTCGTGCCCGACCGCTCGCAGCGCCCTCACTAAAGCTTCGGCCGCCGCCCGGTCGTCGTCACAAATAATCACGCGCGCCATCGGTTTAATTCCTTTGCTCGAATGAAACGTCCCGGGTCGGCCGCCTCCGCGCACAACTCCCCCGGCACCTACCCCCTTTACAAGCCCCGTACCGCGGCGGCGCTGTAAAGGAATAAGACTCGTAAACCTATTGGAGACGGGATTTAAGCCCACGCCTCCCTCGGGAAGCGTGGGGGCATCAGGGGGAGCGTGTGACAGTCGGGGCTGACAAAATGTCCTGCCTCTGACAAAACGTCAGCCGGGAAACGGCTGCCCTACTCCCTGACCGCGCCGAGCGCGGCGGTGGTAGAATGCCGCCCGCAGTTACCGAGAGCCTTATTGAAGAGGATGCAATATGCCCCCGGCGACAAATCTATATGACGCTTACAACGCCACCGATCCTACCGAGTCTCTGCCGCCCGGCGACCCTCGATACGTCGACTGCACGGACGTGCGCGGCGACGAGGACACAGTGCGCAGGATGTTTAAGATCATCTCCCTCTCTAAGAAGGCGACGCACCAGCTTTTCACGGGACATCGCGGCTGCGGGAAGTCGACCGAGCTGCGGCGTCTTAAGGAGCGGCTCGGCAACGCCGGGTTCTACGTGGTCTACTTCGCGGCGGACGACGACCTCGACCCGAACGACCTGACTTACACCGACCTGTTGCTGTCGATAGCCCGCCGCGTCGTCGCGCAGACGACGAACGACGGCATCAACCTGGGCGACGCCCTTAGGAGCGTGCAGCGTTGGTTCGCGGAGGTCGTTTATCAGGAGAGCGAGTGGAAGAGGGTGGAGCAGGAGCTTAAGACGGAGGCCGAGGCGGGATTGGGACTCCCGCAAGGCATCTCCGCCCTGCCGCTCATCGGCAAGTTGCTGACGAGGCTCACGGAGCAGATCAAGACGGGGGACGAGATCAAGAAGGAGATTCGCCAGAAGCTCGACAGCCAGATACCGCAGTTGATCGGCGGCCTCAACGACCTCCTCCACCGCGCCGAGGTGGAGGTGCAGAGGAGGGGGCAGAAAGGGGTGGCCGTGGTCGTGGACAACCTCGACCGCATCACGAACAAAGACCTCGGCGGCGGCCGCACCTCGCACGACGCCCTCTTCATAGAGCACGGGAAGCAGCTCTGCGAGCTCAGGTGCCACACGATCTACACCGTGCCCATCTCGATGATGTACGGGCTGAACGCGCGCGACCTAGGAGGCATCTTCGACCGCAGCCACGTGCTGCCGATGATCCGGTCGCACGAGCCGCGGGCGGGGGGCGGCGTCCCCTCGCCCGCCGGGATGCAGAAGCTACGCGACATCATCGCGCAGCGCGTCGACGTGGACTCGCTGTGCGAGCCGGAGGCCGTCGAGTACTTCTGCCGCACCTGCGGCGGCCACCCGCGCGACCTGATGACGCTCGTCCGCCAGAGCATCGAGGACGCTGACGAGGAGTCGGCGCGGCCCATCACGCTGGCCGCCGCGCGCCGCGCCAACGACCAGCTCGTCTCCGGGTTCTCGCGCATGATACCGGAGGGGTATTTCGGGAAGCTGGCCGACGTCTACCTGACGAACAAGATTAAGAAGGACGCCGACCACCAGAGGATGCTCTTCAGCCAGAGCGTGCTGGAATACGTGGACGAGCCGGACGAGTCCGGGCCGGATTCTGAAAAAGAGCCCTGGCACGACGTACACCCTGCGGTGCAGAGACTCAAGAGCTTCCGAGAAGCGTTGAATGAGCGTTCAAGACTTACCATCTGACCTTGAGACGAGGCCCGAGCCCGACGCCAAGGTCGTCCGCCGCCTCGTGCGCGCGCTCGACTACTCAAAGGGCTTCTGGCTCGGCTTCGCCAAGAGCAACACGCACGCGCAGCGCCGCAGGCTCGCCGCACTCTGCCGAGACCTCCTCGAACCGCTCAAAATCCGCGTCCTCGAAATCGAGCTGACCGAGCCCGTCACAGACCTCCTGCCCGTCCTCCGCGAACGCCTCGCGCGCGAGCACGCCGCGAACGACGAAGACACCAAGACGGGCGGAGCGCTCCCGACGTCCGGCGAAGCTTCTGCGGCGGCGCGCTGGCCCAAGCTCGCCATCTTCGTCCACGGCCTTGAGCATTCCATCCCCTCGCGCGAGGCTTACCCGCCGCTCCTCTCCTCGCTCAACCTCAAGCGCGAACTCTTCCGCCAGGAGGCACCGCACCCGCTCCTCCTCTGGCTCCCCGACTACGCGCTCACCGCCCTCGCCCGCCAGGCCCCTGACTTCTGGGCCTGGCGCAGCGGCCTCTACGAATTCGCCCCCGAACGCGAGACAGCCGAACAATCGCTTGAGGTAGTCCGCGGGGAAGCGATCCATGTAACCAAAAGTCTTTCGCAGCAAGCTAAGCACGAACGCCTAGTTATGCTCAAAGGCTTATTGGATGATTATCGCGAGCTGGGGAATGGCTTACGCGAGCGAAGTGCTTCGATGGATATTTTAAACGAAATAGGTCTGTTACATGAGGCACTTGGCGAATGGGCTGAGGCCGAGCAAGCATATGGAGATTCATTAATCATCTCGCGCAGCTTAAATGATGCCGCCGGTGAAGCAATTGCGCTGCACAATATGGGTGGCATAGCGCAAAACCGTGGAGAGGTGGAGGAAGCACGCCGACTCTACAGCGAGAGTCTTGAGATCTGCAAGAGGCTCGGCAACCAGCGCGGCATTGCCGACACACTGCATGAGCTAGGCAGACTCGCGCAGTCTCAAGGTGAGGCAGGGGAAGCACGCCGACTCTACAGCGAGAGCCTTGAGATCGGTAGGAGACTCGGTTATCAGAGCGACGTCGCTCAAAGTATGAATCAATTGGCAACGCTCACAGCGGATGAGGGCAATATAGAAGAAGCGAGCCGGCTCTTCAACGAGTGCCTTCAAATTGACAAGAGACTCAACAATCAGAGTGGGGTTGCCATTACACTTCATAATTTGGGCAGGCTTGCACAGGA
>DASVSK010000835.1:0-3878 GCA_036388135.1 Pyrinomonadaceae bacterium
GCTCGCCCCGCGCGCAGGCTCGAAGACGGCGCGCGCCTGACGTTCGGCGACGGGCGGCTGGGCGCGTCGGTGCTCTCGGCGACCGACGACGGCGCGGGGCGCGTCGTGCGCTTCGACGCCGAGGGCGACTTCGGCGCGCTACTCGAAGAGTGCGGCCGGATGCCCCTGCCGCCCTACATCAAGCGCGAGTCGGACGACCTCGCCGCGCGCGACGAAGACCGCGAGCGTTACCAGACCGTCTACGCCGCCGCGTCGGGAGCCATCGCCGCGCCGACCGCGGGGCTGCACTTCACCCCGGGCGTCTTCGAGAGCCTGCGCGCGCGCGGCGTGCGCGTGGCGGAGGTCACTCTCCACGTCGGCTACGGCACGTTCGCGCCCGTGCGCGCGGAGGAGCTGGGCGGTCACCGCGTCGCGGCCGAGCGCTTCGAGATAAGCGAGGCGGCGGCGGCCGAGGTCAACGCGACGCGCGCGCGCGGGGGCCGCGTCGTCGCCGTGGGGACGACGACCGTGCGCGCGCTCGAATCGGCGGCCGACGAGGGCGGCCGCGTCGCCGCCGGGCGCGGCGAGACCGGGCTGACCATCACGCCCGGCTACGAGTTCCGCGCCGCGGACGCGATGCTGACCAACTTCCACCTCCCGCGCTCGTCGCTGCTCGTCCTGGTCAGCGCCTTCGCCGGGCGCGAGCTGGTGCTCGACGCCTACCGCCACGCCGTCGCCGCGGGCTACCGCTTCTACAGCTACGGCGACTGCATGCTCATCCTCTAGCGAACGGCAAACGTCGAACGGCGGCCGCGCGCCGCCCGGCCCGACGGTCGGCGCGCGCCCCGCGCGCCGGCCGACGTCGTCCCCTATTTACCATTCACCATTTACCATTTACTATTTACACGTCATGGCTGTGCTGAAAAAAATTCGCTCGCGGCTGTTCCCGTCGGGCGCGGGTCAGGAGGAGGGCGAAGGCGAGTCCGGCGTAAACGACCCGTCGCGCGCCGCCCCCCTCGCGCAGTCGCGCTACGACGTGCGCCCTCTGACCGCCGCGCAGCTCGACGAGTGCTGGCGGCTCGACCACCGCTGCTTCGTCGACGGCGAGGCGTACAGCCGCGAGACCTTCGAGTACCTCCTGACGTCGCCCGAGTCGGTCTCCTACCGCGCGGTGACGCCCGACGGCACGATGGTCGGCTTCATCGTCGGCATCGTCGAGCCCGACCAGACGGGGCACATCACCACGCTCGGCGTCGCGCCCGAGCACCGGCGGCGCGGCGTCGCGCGCCGCATGCTGCTCAAGGTCGAGGAGGGCTTCCGACGCCGCGGCGTCCGCATCACCCGCCTCGAAGTCCGCTCGGTCAACACCGGCGCGCAAGACCTCTACCTCAAGCTCGGCTTCGCCGTCACGCAGCGCCTCCCGCGCTACTACTCTAACGGCGGCGACGGCCTGCTGATGATCAAGTCAATCGTCTGAGACGGCCGCCCCGCCGGGGCGCGAAGACAAAAAGGAGGACGGGAGGCGCGCCGCCTCCCGTCCTCCTACGCTTTCGGAGTCCGCCTTTCGCGTTCCGTCAGCTCTTGCGCAGCTCGGTCAGCACCTGTTTGGCGACCGACTTGAGCGTGTCGAAGACGCCGTTGCCCTTCGCGGCGACGGCCTCGTGTACGGGCTCGTCCTTGCGGCGTAGCTCGACGACCATCTCTTCGGCGGGGATGACGTTCGGCAGGTCGCGCTTGTTGAGTTGCAGGACGTACGGAATCTTCGTCAGGTCGTAGCCGTTCGACTGTAGATTCTCCTCCAGGTTGTAGAGCGACTCGATGTTGGCGTCCATGCGCTCCTCCTGGCTGTCGGCGACGAAGACGACGCCGTCGACGCCCTTCAGGATGAGCTTGCGCGACGCGTCGTAGAAGACCTGCCCCGGCACCGTGTAGAGGTGGAAGCGCGTCTTGAAGCCGCGGACCGTGCCCAGCTCCAGCGGCATGAAGTCGAAGAAGAGCGTCCGGTCGGTCTCGGTCGCCAGGGAGATGAGCTTGCCCTTGGCCGTCGGCGCGGTCGTGTCGTAGATGTATTGCAGGTTGGTCGTCTTCCCGCACAGCCCCGGGCCGTAGTAGACGATCTTGCAGTTGATCTCTCTCGAAGCGTAGTTGATGAAAGTCATGGCACTCCAGGGACAAGTGATGGGTGATAAGTGGTGAGTGATGAGAGAAACCGGCCGCCGAGCCCTTATCACCTGTCACTCATCACTTCTTACTAATTGAAGAGGCTGTCGATGTCGTCGTCGGTGATCTCGGCGAAGAGCGCCTCCTCGCGGTCGCGGCGCTCCGAGGCGATGCGCGCGAGTTCCTCGAAGAGGGCGGAGAGGTCGCGCGACGCCTGCTTGACGCGCAGCTTGACGAGGCCGAGGCTGGAGCGTTCGTCGAAGACCACGACCAGCAGGACGCGGCCGATGATGCAGATGTGGATGCTCTCGCGCTCGCCCTCGTGAGAGAGCGTGGGGAACTCCTTCTCGCCGATGAGGCGCGCCATCCCCCCCGTGGCGGCCACGTTCCCGGCCGCGAGCGAGGCCAGGCTCGTCGTGTCCAGGTCGCCCACGTCGCCGTGCGTGGCGATCTGCTGGCCGTTCTTGTCCACAAGAAAGACCACGCGGGAAAAAGACTCGAGACGCAGCTTGCCCAAGATTAGCTTGAGCTGTTGAAACTGCTGCTCGTGCATGATGATAGGGGTGTCTGTCATTCGTACATTGGCTCTTTCTCTCGCAGGATGCGGACTGTGGGTGAGTGCCCGGGGCGTGAGTTCCTTGTCGCCGCCAAAGAACTTAAATGAAGAGTTCAGGAGAGTTGTCTTAAGCCTTCGGCGGCTGCCGGCCTATGCGCCGAGACTCTGTCCGCGGAGTCTCGTGCGCGCCATGAGAACTCTAGCATACGGCCAAAGATGACTTCAATAGTTTTTCGTGGCTGGCCGATGTTTAACCAATGAGGATACGCTCGGATTCCCCGCAACTCCTACTTCCCCGTTGATTTAGACCATCTCGTGTGTTAAGCTGCTGGAGGTCGGCGGCTTCCCTTCTACCGGGAAGCGTTCTCTGAAAAGCGAGTGCTTCGCATGAGCGATCCAGTCATCAAGGGTGCAAAAAGAAGCTCCTCCCGCCCTGCACCGCATAGCGCTGCGCCAAAATCTTCGGCCAGGAGCCGCAAAGTGACTGCCCAGGCCGCGAAGCCCAAGCCCAAACGCTCGGCGGCCGAGAAGGCCCCTGTGCGAAAAGCCTCCCCGGCGAAGTCTTCCCCCGCCTCCAAGTCGTCCAAAACGTCGCGCCCCGCGCCCAAACAGTCCCCGGCCTCGAAGCAGTCAAAGCGCCCGGCGGCCAGGCCCGCGCCCGCGAAAAAGGCGGGCGGCAAGTCTCAGGACACGGCACCGGTGGCCCGGCCCGGCGGCTCGGGCAAGAAAGGCGCTCCGCCCGCCAGGTCGCAGTCCGTCAAAGACTCTCCGGCCAAAACGTCCAAAACTGTCGCGGCGAAGCCCGCCCCGGCGGCTCACAAGTCCGCCCCGGCGACGAAGACCGCTCCGAGACCCGCGCCGGCACCGCCGCGCCAGCCCTCGCGCGACGAAGCCGCGGCTCTCAAAGCCTTTGAGCGCGCTCACAAAGATTTCACACGTGGCAACTTCGCGGCCGCCCGCGAGCACTTCCGCGCCCTGATAGAGCAGCACGCGGGCGTTTCCGAGGTGGCGGCGCGCGCGCGCATCTATCTCAACATCGCCGAGGCGCGGATGCGGACAGAGGCGGCGCTGCCGCGCGACCCCGATTCGCTCTACGACCGCGGGGTGATCGAGCTGAACCGCGGCGACTTCGTCGCGGCGCAGGAGCTGTTCGAGCGCGCGCTCAAGCGCGACCCCGGGGCCG
>DASVSK010000836.1:0-9589 GCA_036388135.1 Pyrinomonadaceae bacterium
CTTCCTCAATCGCGAGCCGGACCAGTCGGGCTGGTCCTTCTGGATCGCCAACATCGAGTCGTGCGGCGCGGACGCCGGATGCCGCGATGCCAGGCGCATCGACACGTCGGCGGCCTTCTTCCTCTCCATCGAGTTCCAGGAGACCGGCTTCTTCGTCTACCGCGTCTACAAGGCGGCCTTCGGCAACATCCCGAACAAGCCCGTGCCCGTCACGATTCAGGAGTTCCTGCCGGAGACGCAGGAGGTGGGCCGCGGCGTGGTCGTCAACCAAGCCGGGTGGGAGCAGCAGCTCCAGGCGAACAAGCAGGCGTGGGTCACATCGCTCACGCAGCGCCGCCGCTTCTCGTCCGCCTTCGCCACGGCCACCTCGAACGCGCAGTTCGTCGACACGCTGAACGCGAACACGGGCGGCGCGCTCTCGCCGGCCGAGCGCGACAGCCTCGTCTCGCGGCTGAACGCGGGCTCCATCACGCGCGCGCGGGCGCTGCTTGAGGTGGCCGACAACGCGGAGTTCAGGCGGCGGGAGTTCAACCGCGCCTTCGTGCTGATGCAGTACTACGGCTACCTCCGGCGCAACCCCGACGACCCGCCCGAGCCGACGCTGGACTACCTGGGCTACAACTTCTGGCTGACGAAGCTCGACCAGTTCGGGGGCGACTACCGCGCGGCCGAGATGGTGAGAGCCTTCATCGTCTCGCAGGAGTACCGCCGCCGCTTCGGGACGCCGTAGTTAACGACGGCCTGTCAACCGTCGTCGCCCGCCTCCGGGTCGGACGGGCGCGAGTCCGCTGGTGCGGACGGGCAGGCGTATGTGCCCGCGCAGGCCCGCAAAGACTTCGGTCTCCCGGGAATAGCATGAGACGCCGTCTACAGGTATTACAGCCTGTAGACGGCGTCTCCCTTTTAGCCTCGCCCGCCCGCGGTAGAAGACGCCGTGCAGGACGATGGTCAATGATGACGGCCGCGCCGGCGGCGCTTGAAGGACGCCACCGTGTGTGATTACTCAGCACGTCATGTCTTGGGTGCAGAGGATGAAGCAAATTGTTATAGGACGCATGGTCAAGTGGATGAGACCTGTATCAAGGTTGGGAAGTCGTGTAAGTATCTATGCCGCGCCGAGAAGCTTCTGTTCCGGATGGCGTCAATGCTACTGGTACGCCGAGCGCGCGGGCTGAAGCCCTCGGGCGACGACTAAACATCGGAGGCAGTGAGGTGCGAATGTTAGAACGTCTATGGCGCACGGCCGCCGCCCTTCTCCTGCTGGCGTCGGCGGCCGAGTCGGCACTCGCGCAGCGTCCACGCGTCGACTACCGCGAGCTTGAGAGTGTGGTGGCGCGCGAACTGAGGGAGACCAACACGCCCGGCGCGGCCGTCGCCGTCGTGAGCGGCGGGCGTGTCGTCTACTCCAAAGGGTTCGGCGTCGCGAGCGTCGAGAACGACGCCCCCGTCACCCCCGAAATGCTCTTCCGCGTCGGCTCGGTGACGAAGATGCTGACGGCGGCCGTGTTCGTCTCGCTGGCGGAGGAGAAAGGAGTCGCGCTCGACGCGCCAATCGGCGACGCCGTGCGGGGGCTCGGCCCGCGCCTCTCCGGCGTCACCCCGCGCCAGCTACTGAGTCACTCCGCCGGGGTCATAGACTACGCACGCGTCTGCTGCGCGCAGGAGGAGTCGGGGCTGTCGGCGCAGGTGCGCGGCATGAGTGACGACGACTACTTCTTCGCCGAGCCGGGGCGAATCTTCTCCTACTCCAACCCCGGCTACATCGTCGCCGGGTACGCCATCCAGGAATTAACCGGCAAGCCCTACGCGGACGCCATGGGCGAGAGCCTCTTCCGGCCGCTCGGCATGACGCGCACCACCTTCCGCCCCACCGTCGCGATGACCTTCCCGCTTTCGCAGGGGCACGACGCGGCGGGCGACTCGCGGCCGACGGTCGTGCGCCCCTCCGTCAACAACGTCGGAGACTGGCCCGCCGGGTTCGCTTACTCGAACGTCTTCGACCTCGCGCGCTTCGCCGTCGCCTTTATGGACGGCGGACGCATCGACGGCAGGCGGGCGCTCTCGCCTTCGGTCATCGCAACCCTCTCCGCCCCCTACGTGGAGGTGCCGTTCAGTTGGGACATTCCCGCGGGACTCTACGAAGGCGCGAAATACGGCCACGGCTTCTTCACCCTCGAATACCGCGGCGTGCGCCTGCTCCACCACGGAGGCGTCATCAACGGCTTCGGCGCGTTCGTCCTGATGGCACCCGAGCACAGGGTCGCCATCATCGTCCTCGCCAACCGGACGGGCTCCATCCTCGGCAAGACTCTGGAGAAGGCGTTGGAGCTGTCGCTCCCGCTGAAGTCGAAACCGCAAGCGCCGCCCCGCCGCGTAGTGCAGATGAGCCGGGCGGAGATGGAGACCTACGCCGGCGCATACGTGAACGGCCTGCTGAGGGTCGAGCTGTTCGTCAGAGACGGGAAGCTGTTCCGCAAAGACTTCTACCCGCCGACGGCCGAGGAGGGCCCCGGCCGCTCATTCGAGGCGTCGGTGGAGAAGGTCGGGCAGAATCGGTTCGCCTTCACGCCGCCCGGCGAAGCGACGGCCGCGGAGTTCGTCCTCGTACCGGGGGCGGCGGCAGGCCGGAGTTCCTGCACAGTTTCATGTGGGCAGCCAGGAGGGTACAGCCGTCGCGGTAGTTTTACGGGCCGGCCCACGCGAGCCATGCCCCAAGCGAATCCGTGGGTTGCGTTGCAAAATTACAGAGTTGTCGTCAGAAGACTCTGTTGTGAATTCCCCTCTTCCCGCGACGGGGTCGCATCCAAGCCGGCCGGCCGGCGGTTAACATTCGTCCCACCTAACAGACGTTCCTTTTAAGAGTGAGTGAGACTTTGGGCAGGGCGCGCGAGTAGCCGCAGGCGTAGGGAGCCCCACTCCCTACGCCTGCGGCTGCTCGCGCTGTGCGGGTCGTGCCCTTGTGCCGACTCTCAGGACGGCCCGCGTTTAGTAGCTAACCTTTAGCTGATAGGTCGTGCGCGTCGACGAGGCGCGGTAGACGTGGACGTAGACGTTGACCGCCGAGGCGCTTGTGTTCGTCCATGACGCCTGGTCCGGGGTCGCACCGCCGTTATACGAGGAGCCCACCCAGTTCCCCGCCGCGTCGTATATCTCGAGGTCGTAGTCCACCGTCAGGCCGTTGAGCAGCGCCGTCACCGTCTTCCCGGCCGGAATGCTCAGGCGGAAATAGTCGTGCTGCTGCGTACTGGAGTCGTTGAGGAAGGTGCCTGATATCTGGTTGCAACTCCCCGAGATCGCCTGCGGCGCGGTCATGCTGTTGTTCGGCTCCACGTCCGAGATGGACGTGCAGGTCGGGGGCGGGGGCGAGCTCGCCGGGTAGCTGACCTTAAGCTGATAGGTCGTGCGCGTCGCCGAGGCGCTGCGGAAGACGAGGACGTAGACGTTGATGGCCGAGGTGGTCGTGTTCGTCCAGGACGCCTGATCCGCGGCCGTGCCGCCGTTATACGAGGAGCCCACCCAATTCCCCGCCGCGTCGTATATCTCAAGGTCGTAGTCCGCCGTCAGGCCGTCGAGCAGCGCCGTCACGGTCTGGCCCGCCGGCAGGCTCAGGCGGAAGTAGTCGTACTCCTCCTGCTGCGGGGTCGCGTCGTTCAGGAAGGTCCCCGAAATCTGGTTGCAGGCCCCCGAGATCGCCTGCGGCGTGGTCATGCTGTTATTCGGCTCCACGTCCGAGATGGAAGTGCAGGTCGGGGGCGGCGGGTTGCCCGTGGACGGCACCGGCTTGATCGCCAGCGCTGGCGTCCACCCCGGGTTCACGCCATCGCCCGAGTACGCGCCCCGGTAGGTCGCGACCCGCGGCCGACTGTTGAAATCACGGTCCCAGTCCAGCAGGCCGGTGAAGGGGGAATAGTCTATCGCTGTGCCCTGGAGCTGGCCCGTCTTCGGGTAGAGGTCGAGGCCCGAGCCCAAAGCCGCCATGGGGTTGTTGAGGTAGGTCGAGGCCGCGGCGTAGGCGCCCGTCACGTTGTTGCTCTGCTGGCCGCCGCTCAGGGGCGTGGCGGCGAAGACGGCGTTGCCGACGACGCGCTGCGGGTAGGTGGTGTCAGCGCCCGTGATATAGATGCCGGTGCCGGTGGCGAGCACTGTGTTGTTGAAGATTTCAATCCGCCTCGGCACGTGGTTGTGCGGCTGGATACGTATCGCCCCGCCGGTGCGATTGACCAGCAGGTTGTCGTGGAAGGCGAGGTTGCCCTCACCCTGGAACAGGCTTTCGTAGGGGTTCTGGTAGAAGACGTTCCCGTATATCTGGTAGATGTCCGAGGAGCCCGGGCCGGAGACCGGCCAGTGGCCCACGAGCAGGTTCGGCCGCGCGTCGTTGCCGGAGAGCGAGCCCGACTCTTTGCCGAAGACGTTGTGGCGGATGATCGTCGTGCCCGACGACGGGACGCCGACCGAGGTGGTGCGGCTGATCTGGTGCTTGATCTGGACGTTGTAGCCCAGAGTGTTGTACACGAGGTTATGCTCGATCAGTCCATTGACGAACTCGAACTCGCCGGTGGAGTTGCCCAGGTACATCCCTATGCCCGTGCTGGTGATCGTATTGCGGCGGATGACCCAGTTCCAGGCGGGGCACTTGGTGCTGATGCCCACACGTTCCAAATGCGGGTTGAAGTTCTTGAAGCTCAACCCCTCGATCAGGATGTGGTGAGCGTACGCGGAACCCGCCTCGGCCTTGACGCCGTCGCCCGCCTTGTTCTGGCCGTCGAGCGACAGGTTGCGCACGGCGATGTAGCTCGAATCACTGAAGCTGACGATGTTCCAACTGTCGCTGCCCGTAAACACGGCGGGCGAGCCGCTGGCGGGCCCCTCGATGACGATGCACTTGCCGGGCTCGCCGTTCTTGTACCAGAGGTTGAGCCCCTGTGTGTAGGTGCCGGCGGCGAGCTGGAGCCGGTCGCCGGGGAGCAGCCCCGCGATCAGCGACTTGTAGTTGGAGGGGTTCGCCTGGATGGTCCTCAAGGGGGCTGCGCCGTTACAGCCGCTCAGGGTCTGGTCGAGAGTCTGGGCCTGGGTCGCCGGGGCGGCGAGAAGTGTGGCGACGGCGGACAGGATGAACGCGAATAGTAACCTTCTGGTTTTCATGTGAGTCCTCCTGGGCTATGTGAGTCTCCGCGAAACAGAGAGGCAGCCGGAATGCTGCGGGACGTTGCGGGGGTTGATTGGGGGCTCCTTATATCAAATTTTGGCGGTAAAATACATGGCTCACCCCGGCGGTCGTGGCGGTTGAAGAAGGCTGGGATTCCGGCATCCTGAGAGACGGGAGGTGCGTCAAGTATCTTATTGCCCTTAATTGATGTCTTTGCCTGCTTTCAGCTTTTCAATCATCGCCTGAACTACCTGTCTGGCGGAATCATTGGGCGCTAACGGTAACGCCTTGTCGGCGAATTCCAGCGCCTTTGGGTATGCGCCGTTGGCAGATAGTCCCCTCGCCATGCCCATCAACGCTGTAAACTGATTCGGATTTTTGGTGTAATTAAACTGAAAAACCTCTAACGCGGCCTGCGGCTTCTTCGCGGTCAAAAGTTGTCTTCCTAATTGCTGTAGTTCGACGACGCTGCCGAAAGGCAGTGCGCTTTTGATAACTGCCGCCGCCTCATCGGATTTGCCGAGCTTTTCGAGAATTGCCGCTCTGGTCGAAAGTGCGGAAAATGAAGTCGGGTCGCCCGGAAATTTCGGACTTGTCGCCGCCACCGCCCATTCGAGTCCTTTTTCCAGTTGATAATCGTTCTGCAAAGTCCAGCTTGCGGCGATGTTTAATCCCTGCGCCGTAAAGCCGCGCGGATTCAGCGACTCGGCCAGGAAAGCATCGAATTGCTGTTTCAAATAATCAACTTCAACCTTGAAGGGTATCGACAGCTTCTCCCACGAGAGGGCGATGACGGCGGAATTCGGCGTTTGATTTGAAAACTCGTATTTCAGATTCTCTACGCTTTTTTCAACCGGCTGAGGTTTAACTTTTACGCGTAAAACGTCTTCCTTTTCGTCGTAAAAAAATGAACCCCAGGCGTCTGATCTTTTGGAAAAAATGACCGTGCTTTCCGTCGGGTCGTACGCGATAAAAAACCCGTACCTTCCTTTCGGCAGAGCTTGGCCTTCGACTTTTACATCGTTATCAAATTCGATAATGGTATTTTCGTTCGCGCCTGCCCGCCAGGGCGTGAGTTTGCCGTTCCCGAATCCTTGATCGATAAAGCCTTTGTGGACGACTCCGCCCCAAATCTTACCCTCGCGCCCTTTTACCGCGGGACGATGATAAGTAATTGTGACGTGCGTCAAACCGACCTGTTCGGAGACAACCGCTTTTTTCGTGTAGCCATTCGGGGCCGCCGAGTTATACGGAACTTGTGCGAATGAGTGGCTCGAAAAGGCGGTCAGCGCTAAGGAAAAACAAAGTATGTAATTTTTCATAGAAGCAGTCTCATAAATACCCGTGCCGGCATTTCGGCATGGCACGGAGCGAGGTGGGAATACTTACCCGGCCGCTTTCCGCCGTAGCAGACCTGCCACAGAAGGTTCCAGGAGTGGGTTAAGGACGGCTCCCCGCGGCTCTTAAGAGTTGGTTTGCACGCATAGAAACCCTGGGCCTGACATCCCTCGGTGTTCGTCACGCATCTAGCGATATGTTTTAAATTTCATCTTGCAGTACGGAGTGTAGTTTAAAGATGGCTGGAAATCTTGAAAATCGGGCTTGAAACGACATCAAATTTTCTTGAAAGGATTTATTAAAGGATTTATTAAATGACGGCGTCGTCGCTCGACCGCGCCGCACTCCGGTTTCGTGTGGGGCATTGACTCCGCCCTTGACCAGAGGGAGCGCCTCCCTCTCTGAACTCACACCTTTCCAATTCGGCGACCCCGCGGCAGGCGGACGGGGAACTAGGGGTTTAGCGGTGAACACCGAAAGCAGAGCGCGCTGTTTCAAATTTAAAAACTTCACCCTGGATTTGGAGAGACGGGTTTTGCTCCGCGACGGCGAGCCCGTGCCTTTGACTCCAAAAGCTTTCGACACCCTGGCGCTGCTGGTGCGGCGGAGCGGTCGTGTCGTCGGCAAAGATGAACTACTGGAAGAGATTTGGGCCGATGCCTTCGTTGAAGAATCCACGATTGCGCAAAATATTTTTACGCTGCGGAAGGCTTTAGGTCAGAACCACGCCGAAAATCAATTCATTGAAACCGTGCCGAAGCACGGCTACCGTTTTATCGCAGACGTTGAGGCTGTCGTTGAGGCTGTTGACGGCGCGACGAACGCCGAGCCGGAAACCGGGCGGCAGACGGCCGCACACGACATCGCCGTCGGCGAGGATATTAGCGACGCGGAACCTACTGATGCGGGAACCGGCAACGCGGAAGTTGGCGACGCGGAAACGGTTGAC
This sequence comes from Pyrinomonadaceae bacterium, assembly GCA_036388135.1. GTDB lineage: Bacteria > Acidobacteriota > Blastocatellia > Pyrinomonadales > Pyrinomonadaceae > QHXN01. The sequence continues at coordinate 7,434 of DASVSK010000836.1, forward strand.
GCCGCGAGCGAAGACGCGCGGGCGGACGAGAATGAGCAACGCGATTCCGCAGGCGTAAACGCCACGGCGGGTACGGCGTCAACTTTTAATTTTCGCACCAAACTGCTTGCGCCGGTGGTGCTTCTGCTCGCCGTCGTGGTCGCGGCGGGGCTTCTCCGCTTTACGCGAATAAACGAAGCCTCATCCGATTTTGCGGCACCGCCCACGCGCACGACGCAGCTAACCAACACCGGACGAGTTTTGCGTGCCGCCGTTTCACCGGACGGCAAATATGTCGCTTACATACAAAGCGGGCGCGGACAAGAGAGTTTGTGGGTAAGGCAGGTAGAGATCGCGGGCGGAATCGAAATTGTTCCGCCAAGCGGCAGCCATTTTGTAGGGATTACTTTCTCCCCAGATAGCAACTCCGTTTTCTATGTCAAATACGGTCAAGATGCGACCGGGAGTGGGTTGTATCAGGTCCCGGTGCTGGGCGGAGCGGCGCGCAAAATCCTGGCGGACGTCGACAGCCAGATCAGTTTCGCGCCGGATAAGAGGCACTTCGCGTTCATCCGAAATGATTTAAGCCGCAAGGAAAGGCATTTGATAATCGCCAACCTCGGCGACGCGGGTGAACGGCACCTCGCCACCCACGTGGGCGTTCACTGGACGACAGACGCCGCGCCCGCCTGGTCGCCTGACGGTCAGGTCATCATCTTTACGGCGAGAATCCGAACCTCAAAAGTGGCGAGCACGACGGCCTCTCTGGTCGAAGTGCGGGTGGCGGACGGCGCGCAAAAACCCCTCGACACCCGCCAGTGGGACGCCGTGCAAGCTATCGAGTGGTTGGCGGACGGAACAGGTTTGGTCGTCGCCGCGCGCGATAACGCCTCGCTGCTCGCCCACCAGTTGTGGCAAATAGATTACCCCGGCGGCGAAGCGCGCGCGATCACCAAAGATTTGAATAGTTATTCGAGCGCCGGCGTCACCGCCGACATGAAGTCGCTCGTGACGATCCTGCATCGGCGCATCGCGAATCTATGGATCGCGCGGGGCGATAGGGCGAGTGAAGCCGTCCAGATTCATTCCGGTAACAGCAAAGACCTGGGCTGGACGTTGGGAGTCGAATGGCTGCGGGACGGCAAAATTATTTACGGCTCGACGGCGAGCGGAAAAGAAGACGTATGGTTGATGAACGCGGACGGAAGCAATCAGAGACAATTAACGACCACCGCCGGCGCGAACTTCGAGCCGACGGTTTCGGACGACGGGCGCACACTGGTCTACGTGTCGAAAACCGCCGACGCCGGACAGCGCTTGTGGAAGATGAATCTTGATAACGGCGAGCGCGCGCAATTAACCGACGGCAGTTACGACCTGCGCCCCGACATCTCGCCCGACGGGCGCTGGGTCGTGTACATGTCGATTAATAAAGATTCGCCGACGTTGTGGAAGTCCCCGATTGACGGGGGCGGGGCGGCGATTCAACTTTCGGATAAAATAGCAGCAGTCCCGCGCGTCTCGCCGGACGGACGCTTTATCGCCTGCTTCTATCGCGCGCAAGTCGAAACGTTCTCCAAGCTCGCCGTCATCCCGTTCGAGGGCGGCGAACCCGTTAAAGTGTTCGACAGGTCTCCGACGACGTTCGTCGAGGCGGGTATTAAATGGACGCCGGACGGACGCGCCCTGAGCTTTATTGATAACCGCGACGGAGTCTCAAACGTCTGGCTGCAACCTTTGGACGGAAGCCCGCCGAAGCAGTTAACGAACTTTACATCCGAGACGATTTTTCGTTTTGCCTGGTCGCCCGACGGCAAGATGATTGTCGCCGAACGCGGGACCGAGACTGGCGACATCGTCCTGATTAACAGATAGGGGCGAGAAGGCGAATGAGAGGCGGGAAATTGATGCCGGACTCGAAGTGACGCCCCTTGAACCGGTCTGAAGGGTTCAGTCGAGGTAGTGTTTGGAAGGCGAATCACGCAGCAGCAGCGCGGCCTGCTCCGGGGTCAGGTCGCGCTGCGGCATCCCCAGCAGCTCGAAGCCGACCATGAACTTTCGCACGGCGGCCGAGCGAAGCAGCGGCGGGTAGAAGTGCGCGTGCAGGTGGCACCCTTCGTAGGCGCGGCCGTCGGTCGGCCTCTGGTGGAAGCCCATCGTGTAGGGGAAAGGGGCGC
>DASVSK010000837.1:0-2499 GCA_036388135.1 Pyrinomonadaceae bacterium
GATGAACTCGTCGTAGCGCGTGAGGAGGAGCCCCCAGGTGCCCGCGTCCGCGCCCGGCATGTACTGCCGCCGGAGGTCTGCGGCTATCGCGTCCATCTCGGCCTGCGCCTGCGCGCCGGTGACGCCCGGCTTGAGCCGCGCCAGCACCCCGAGGTACTCGCTCGTCAGCCCGGCGCTCGCGTCGAGCTGCTGCGGCGTGAAGGCGATGGGCGACCACAGGTCCGGCGTCTGCCCACTCCACTCGCGGCCGAACTGGAAGCCGGGCGGCATCACGCCGACGACCGTGTAGGGCTCGCCGTTGAGCGTGACGGACTTGCCCACGACGGGGAGCCCGCCGAAGCGACGCCGCCAGAAGCCATCAGAGAGGACGACGACCTTGTTGTTGCCCGCCTGCCCCTCCTCGTCCGCGAAGGTGCGCCCGACGGCGGCCTCCGCGCCGAGGGTCCGCAGGAGGCCGGGCGTGACCGACATGCCCTGCAAACGCTCGGGCTCGCCCTCGCCCGTGAGGTTGACGTTCCAGCCGGTGAAGGCCGCGACGCCGGAGAACGACTTCGCGTTGTCGCGGTAGTAGGCGTAACCCGGCGCGGAGACCGACGCCTTGAGGTCTATCTTCGGGTAGTTGTGGTTGATGAGGACGAGCTGGTCGGGCTCCTCGTAGTTGAGCGGCTTGAGGAGCACGGCGTTGACGACCGAGAAGATGGCCGTGTTCGCGCCCACCCCGAGCGCCACCGCCAGCACCGCGACCGCCGTAAAACCCGGGCTCTTCAGCAGCACCCGCGCCGCGTACGTGACGTCTTTCCAGAAAGTCATCATGTGCTCACTCCGTTCGCGTGAATGGTGAATGGTGAATGGTGAATGGAAGAGTCAGTTTTAACGATTCACCATTCACCATTCACCATTAACCATTCACTATTCACCATTCACCGTTCACTCGTATCTGAGCGCGACCAGCGGGCTGACGCGCATGGCGCGGCGCGCGGGGACGAGGTTGGCGAGGAGCGCCACCGCGGCCAGCGCGAGGGGCACGGTCAGGAAGATGAAGGGGTCTGTGGCCGAGACGCCGTAGAGCAGGCTCGACATCACGCGCGTCAGCGCCAGGGCCCCGGCGAGCCCGAGGACGAGCCCGACGAGCGTCAGCAGCATCCCCTGCCCGACGACCATCCACAGCACGTCGCGCGGCTGCGCGCCCAAAGCCATCCGGACGCCTATCTCGTGGCGGCGCTGCGTCACGGCGTACGACATCACGCCGTAGATGCCGACGCCCGCGAGCGCCAGCGCGACGGCCGCGAAGAGGGTCAGCATCGTCGTCGAGAGCCTCTGCGCCGAGATGGACTGCGCGAGCACGTCCTCCATCGTGACGACCTGGTAGAGCGGCTGCGCCGGGTCTACGGCCTGCGACTCGCGGCGCACGGCGGGCGCGAGCGCGGCCGGGTCGCCCGAGGTGCGCGCCAGGACGAGGACGCCGCTCAGGAAGTCCGGCAGCGCCTCCTCCGGCACCTGTTTGAAGGCGTAGTAGAGCTGCGGCCGGACGGGCTCGGCCGCGCCGACCCCGTAGTGGTTGACGTGCTCGACGACGCCGACGATCTCGGCCGGCGCGACGCCCTCGAACTCGAAGCTCCTGAGGCGCTGCCCGACGGGGTCTTCGCCGGGGAAGACGGCGCGCGCGAACGCCTCGTCCACGACGGCCACGCGCGGCGCGCCGAGCGTGTCGCGCTCGTCGAAGAAGCGCCCGCGCACCAGCCTGATGCCCATCGTTTCGAGGTAGCCGGGGCCGGCGATGAAGAGGACGGTCTGCGGCGCTTTGCCCGGCGGCGGGTCGGGGCGGCCCTCGGGCCAGGTCGTGGTCTCGCTCGCGCCGAGCTGCGGCGCGCCGTCCGCGTAGGCGACGGACTTCACGCCGGGGAGCGCGCGGACGCGCGCGCTCAGCTCCTCGAAGTAGGCGAGCGAGCGCGCCGCCGGCTCGCCCTTCGGCGGCTTGCGCGCGACCTTCACCGTCAGCACCCCCGCAGGCTCGAACCCGAGCCGCGCCTCGCGCAGCCGCACGAAGCTCTTGAGCAGGAGTCCGGCCCCGACCAGCAGCAGGAGCGAGAGCGCCACCTCCGAGACGACGAGCGCCGCGCGCACGCGCTGCCGCGCCGCGCCGCCCGTCTGGCCGCGCCCGCCCTCCTTGAGCGAGGAGTTGAGGTCGGCGCGCGAAGCCTGTATCGCCGGGGCGAGCCCGAAGACGAGCCCCGTCAGCAGCGAGAGGCCGAGCGTGAAGAGCAGGACGTTGGCGTCGAGGCCGATGACGGCGGTCGGCGGCAGGCTCCCCGACGCCAGCGAGCGCAGCAAGTCCATGCCCCACACCGCGAGCAGGAGCCCCGCCGCGCCGCCGACGAGCGCCAGCAGCACGCTCTCGACGAGGAGCTGCCGCAACACCCTCAGGCGGCTCGCGCCGAGCGCCGTGCGGATGGCTATCTCGCGCGAGCGCGAGGCGGCGCGCGCCAGCAGGAGGTTGGC
>DASVSK010000838.1:0-3325 GCA_036388135.1 Pyrinomonadaceae bacterium
CATTGCATCACAAACTCTCCATTTTTTTGGAGATATCTATACTTTTATTGAAGAAGTCTATTAATTGATGGACTGTGACACGGGCCGTTTACATCTCACTGAGAACCTGTGAGCGTCGGCCGTGTGACGACGCGTGTGACCCCGTTTTATGAGAGTGGTATGAGGCGTGGGATTCGCCGCCGCCTTCCGGAGCGGAGTGAGCACGGGGCGGTGACCCCTGTCAGTCGCCTAAGGAAATTCGAGCCGGGGCCGTCTCACGAAGCATGGAGGTCGCATCACCGCTGATATTGAGAAGCTTATTTTGTATGCGGTACACTTAACCTCCGACAACCTACAGGCCGTAATTAAGGGCCATCACGCCGTACTCTTTTCAATGGAGGACAATGATGAAAGACCACCGGTTCCGCAGTCGTATACTATTCTCAATCGTCTGGACTCTGGCCCTCGGACTGCACGCCCCTTGTTTAGCGCCCGCCGCCGAGGTTAAGGAGAAACTGACACTCGAAGAGGTGGTGTCTAAGCATCTCGCCTCCATCGGCGCGCCGGAGGCACGCAGTGCCGTGACCAGCCGCGTCATCGTCGGGACGTGCAAATTTAGCTTTCGCGCACGCGGCGTCGGTCAAACCGTAGGGCGGGTCGTCCTCGCCTCCGAGGGGGTCAAGAGTTTAATCGGCATGGAATTCCCCGAGGCGGATTATCCTCACGAGAGATTAGGCTTTGACGGGCGAAAGTTCTCGACGGGTTATATCAGGCCGGGCGTCCGCACTATCTTCGGGGAGTTCTTACACATAAACAGCAGCATCTTCCGGGAAGGTCTCATGGGGGGGACTTTGAGTCAGGCGTGGCCGCTGCTAAACCTGACGTCGAGAAACGCGAAACTGGAATATGCGGGGGGCGGGAAAATCAACGGCAAAGAGACTCACGCAGTCAGGTATACGCCCAAGAACGGCTCTGATTTTCAGATCAAGCTTTACTTCGACAGAGCGACGTTCCAGCACGTGAGGACGGAGTATGAGCAGGTCATCAGCGCGACAATCGGGCGGACGGACAAGGATTCCGCAGGCCAGAGGTCGTCGAGCTATAAAATAGTCGAGGAATTTTCCGATTACAGGAAAGAAGGCGGTTTGGCTCTACCGCATGGTTATAAACTTCGCTTCACGGCCGACGACCAGAACGGCGCGAGGCAGATGGAGTGGGTGTTCGATCTGGAGCAGTATAGCTTCAACGGGAAGATTCCCGCCGACTCGTTCGACGTGGAATCTTTTAAACCGGGGGCGTAGATTGCGACGGCGCAGGCTGCCCTTAAATATTATTGCAGAGGGGGTGGGCGTGTCTTAACCGCCTCCCGCAATCATCGCCGGCCGGGGCGAACGTGTGCCGCGCCGGGGGCGCGCTATTTCAACTCTTACCCGGCTCAGTCCCCTGCAAGGAGGAATAATGGAACGTAAAGTAGCATCCGATTACCCGCAGGAGTTGTTAGACCTGTTCCACGAATACCAGCACGGCGACATCGACCGCCGCACCTTCCTCGACCGCGCCGGCAAGTTCGCGGTCGGCGGGCTGACCCTGGCGGCGATTTTCCAGAGCCTGACACCCAACTACGCGTGGGCGCAGCAGGTGCCGCCGGACGACAAACGCATCAAGGTGGGCTACGAGGTCGTGCAGTCCCCGGCCGGGAACGGCTCGATCAAGGGATACCTGGCTCGCCCGGCGCAGGGTAAAAAGCTGCCCGTCGTGCTCGTCATTCACGAGAACCGCGGACTCAACCCCTACATCGAAGACGTGGCGCGCCGCCTCGCGCTCGCCAAATTCATCGCCTTCGCGCCCGACGGGTTGACCTCGGTCGGCGGCTACCCGGGCGACGACGAGAAAGGGGCCGCCGCCTTCCGCACGGTGGACGGGAAGAAGATGACCGAGGATTTCGTCGCGGCGGCCAGGTGGCTGAAGGCGCGCCCCGATTCCACCGGCAGACTTGGCGCGGTGGGTTTCTGTTTCGGCGGCGGGATGGTGAATCAACTGGCCGTGCGGCTGGGCGCAGACATGAACGCCGGGGTCGCCTTCTACGGCCGCCAGGCGGGCACAGACGACGTGCCGAAGATTTCCGCGCCGCTGTTGTTCCATTATGCGGGCAACGACGAGCGGGTCAACGCCGGGATAGCGGCTTACGAGGCGGCGCTCAAGGCCAACAAGAAGGCGTACACTTCGCACATGTACGAGGGCAAACAGCACGGCTTCCACAACGACACGACGCCGCGCTATGACGAGACGGCCGCCAAGCTGGCGTGGGCGCGCACCCTCGATTTTTTCAACAAGCACCTGCGGTAACGACTGCCGACGACGCCGGCCATTAAGACGAAGGCGCGGTGTCGCTCGTCGATGATTTTCAACGGCCGCCCTTCTCAGACTCAAGCCTGCGGCGGAGTTGCTCGCCGGCTCGCTCGGCCAGCTCCTTGCAGGCGTTCGGAGAGACCATCGGGTCGGGCCGGACGCCCCTCTGACGCCCCTCCAGCCGCTGCCAGAGTCCCGACGCGTCCGGGTGGGAGGTCAGCAGGATGTCACACGGGGCGGCGCGGAGGAAGGCGAAGCTCTTCTCGAAGTCGCGAACCGCGGCGGGGTACTCGCGGCTGTCCGAGAAGCGGAAACCCTCCGCTGAGACCGGCGTCATGCTGTCGGAGTAGACGAGGTTCAGGCAGCGCCCGCCTTCGCACGACTTCCAGGTCCAGCTCGTCCCGCCGGGGGTGTGGCCGGGGGTGAAATGGGCAGTAAGTCTGATGTCGCCGACGCGGAGGGTCTGGCCGTCGCGGAGGGTGTTGGCGCGCGGGACCAGCGCGACCGGCGAGATGATGCCGAACTGAGGGTCGCCCTTCCCGACCCCCGTTTTCGTCAACACCTCGACGCTCCAAGGGCTGGCCGCCACCTCCGCACCGCTGAGCCGTCGCAGCTCGGCTATCCCGCCGCCGTGGTCGAAATGCACGTGTGAGTTGACGATGAGCTTCACGTCCTCGATCCGGAATCCGAGGGAGCGGATGTTGGCGACGATCTGCGGGACTGACTCCGGCAGGGCTCCGTCGATCAGGACGTGCCCGGCCTTTGACGTGAGCAGGATGGAAGTCAATCCGCGTGGGCCCACGTAGTACGTGTTGCCGTAGACGCGGAACGGCTGCTGCGGTTTGTTCCACTCGGGGCAGGCGGCGCATGACGAAGCGGGCGCGCCACCCTGCCCCGGCGCGAGCGCGAAGAGGACGAACACGAAAGCCGCCAGCCCGAGGGCGCGTGCCGGGGTCGGAAGATGTTTTCGCTTGCGCGTGAACTCGACTTCGTCTGG
>DASVSK010000839.1:0-7350 GCA_036388135.1 Pyrinomonadaceae bacterium
GCCCTCCGTCATTCACAAATTTTCGCCCCCGACGACGCCTCAAACGCGCAACGCGCGTGCCACGTGCGGCCGGCGCTCAGGGCGGGAGACGCCCGAATAACAGGAGGACAGAACGCAGTACACCCCCGGAGGGTGTACCAAGGAAGTGCGTCCTGTCTTTTATTGGTACTGGTGGCTGGTGAAGCTTAGAAGAGAAACAAAGCGGGAGACGGGACTCGAACCCGCAACCCTTAGCTTGGGAAGCTAATGCGCTACCATTGCGCCACTCCCGCCGGTGTCAAAATCGTCCCGAAGAGACGACGACATTGAAAAGATACTCAACGCGAGTCCCACTGTCAAATGTGCCCTCAACCGGCGCGGCGCGCGAGCGTCCGGCCGCATCGGGGCGGGTGTGGAACTCTTCTCAGGCGGAAGCCCCCCTCAGTTCGTCGAGCGCGGAGACGAGGCGCGCGACGTCCGACTCGTCGTTGAAGAAGTGCGTGGCGGCGCGGAAGCCTTCGGGCTTGATGGTGACGGCCACGCTGCGGCGCGAGAGGTGTCTGACGGCGGCCGCGGGGTCTTCGGCGCGGACGAGCGTCTCGGCGGAGCGCAGGGCTTCGTCGCCGAGCGGCGAAAGGACTTCCCAGCCCGCGGCGCTCAGGCGCTCGGTCAGGTGGCGGTTGACGGCGAGCGCGCGGCGCTCGATCTCTTCGACGCCGATTTCGAGCGCCTGCCGCGCGGCCTCGCCGAGCGCGAAGATGCCTGCGAAGTGCGGGCAGCCCGTCTCCGCGCGCGCGGCCGCGTCGGCGCGCAGTTTGTAAGAGTCGTTGCGCATCGCGAAGGGGTCTTCGACGCTCATCCAACTGACGGCGCGCGGCCGCGTCTGCGACAGCAGCTCGCGCGAGAGGTAGACGAAGCCCGAGCCGTAGCCCGCGAGCATCCACTTGTGGCCGGTCGCGCACAGCGCGTCGACCTTCATCCGCTTGACGTCGATGGGCAGCACGCCCGCCGACTGGCTCGCGTTGAGGATGAAGAGGTGCCGCCCCTTGTTCGCGCCGACCTCCTCGACCGGCGTCCGCAGCCCGTTCGAGTACTGGACGTGGCTGAGGCAGATCGCGGCGCGGCCGCCGCCGGCCGCCGCCGCGGCGAGCACGTCCTCCGCGCGCAGCAAGCCGCCGGGCGTCCCCACCATCCGGACGCGCGCGCCGCGGTGCAGCCACGGGATGGTCGTGACGGGGAACTCCAATTCGCACGAGACGACCCGGCCGACGCCTTCGAGCGCGTCCACGATCAGGTTCATCCCCGCGGAGGTGTTCGTCGTGAAGGCGACCTCGTCGGGCTCCGCGTTAATCAGCCGCGCCACGTCGGCCCGCGCCCGCTCGCGGCGCGCGAGCCAGTGCTGCCAGAGCCGGTCGCCCGACTCCGCCGTCTCGCGGTAGAACTGCGCGGCGGCCTCGGCCACGCGGCGCGACACGGGCCCCGCGCCCGCGCTGTTCAGGTAGGCGAAAGTTTCCGCCACGGGGAACTCGGCGCGCGCGCGCGCCCAGTCGAGCCCGCCCCCGGACCTCGCACCCAACCCTTGAGTCTCTGTCGCCATGATTCCCCGTGCTTGACGCTCGACAACTCACAGACTATCTTCGCAACACTCACCGCGGGCAAACTTTTATTCGGACGGAGCACTGACAAGATGCCAGACACGACGGTCGCCCCCGCGTGGGCGATCCCCGGCTACCTCGAAGCGCGCGAGGGGCGGCTCTTCATCGACGGCGCGGACTCCGCGGCGCTCGCGCGCGACTTCGGCGCGCCGCTCTTCGTCTTCTCCGAGCGGCGCGTCCGCTCGAACGTCGGGCGGCTGAAGGCGGCGGCCGAGGCGGTCGGCCACCCCGTCCGCTTCTTCTACGCCTCGAAGGCCAACTCGACGATGGGGCTGCTCTCGGTCGTCCGCGACTCCGGCATCGACTGCGAGGTCAACAGCGGCGGCGAGCTGTTCAAGGCGCTCCGCGCCGGCTTCCGCCCCGACCAGATCATCTTCAACGGCACCAGCAAGACCGCGCAGGAGATTGACGAGGCAATCGCCGCCGGCATCTACTCCATCAACGCCGATTCGGTCTACGAGATAGAGCTGATTGAAGCACGCGCCCGGCACTTGGGCAAGCGCGCCCGCGTCGCGCTCCGCCTCGTCCCCGAGATAGGCACGCGCTCGCACCTCGGCCTCCAGACGGCGCTGATGACCTCGAAGTTCGGCATCACATCCAGCGAAGTCCTCGAAGCCTTCCGCCGCGCGCTGCGCTCGCCCGAGCTGCTCCACGTCTCGGGCATCCACATCCACGTCGGCTCGCAGACGCCCGACGTCGAGCCCTTCGCCGCGGCCTTCAAGACGATGTGGGAGCACCTCAAGGCCGTCCACGAGGAGTCCGGCCACGCGCTCGAACACATCAACCTCGGCGGCGGCATCCCCGTCAACTACCTCCGCGACCGCTCGCAGGCCGACGAGCTGCCCCGGGGCGAGCGCGAGATGCTCGGCGCGGAGCTTGAGCCCTCGGACGTCCTCGCCGCCGCTTTGCAGGCCGCGCGCGACTCGGCGCGCGTCGCGTCGGCCGAGCACCTGCTCGAACGCGTGACCATCATGCTCGAGCCGGGGCGCAGCGTCATCGCCGACGCGGGCGTCCTCCTGACCGCCGTGCGCAACATCAAGCGCCGCCCCGAGACGGGCGACGTCTGGCTCCTCACCGACGCCGGCTTCAACCTCCTGCTCTCGATGACGACCTACAAGTGGTACTACCACGTCATCTCCGCCTCGCGCGCCGAGCTACCGGCCGACGAGCCCTACAAGCTCGCGGGCCCCCTGTGCGACTCGGGCGACGTCTACTTCGACATCGAGCGCGGCGGCCGCCTGCCCGACTACCGCAAGCTCCCCGAAGGCGTGCGCCCCGGCGAGCTGCTCGCGCTCCTGAACACCGGCGCGTACACCGTCGCGCAGATGTTCCCCTACAACGGCCGCCCGCTCCCGGCGGTCGTCCTCGTCCGCGAAGGCGGCCGCCCGGAAATCATCCGCCGCCGCGACACCTACGAAGACCTGCTCGCCAACGAGGTCTGGTAGCGCGAGCGCCGCCCGACGCGAGGGACTTGATGGCAGAATCTCCGAACAGAAACGTCACGCTGGTGCGCGGGCTCGGGCTCGTCGCGGCCATCTCGATCATCATCGGGAACGTCATCGGCACGGGGGTCTTTCTGAAGGCGCGCGTGATGACGTGCAACGTGGGCACGCCGGGCAAGGTCATCGCGGTCTGGGTCGTGGCCGGGCTGCTGAGCCTGGCGGGCGCGCTGACCTACGCGGAGCTGGCGGCGATGATGCCGCGCGCGGGCGGCGAGTACGTCTTCATGCGCGAGGCGTACGGCCGCGGCGCGGGCTTCCTCAGCGGGTGGATGCAGATACTCATCGCCAAGACCGGCTCGCAGGCGTCGGTCGCGCTCATCTTCGCCGCCTCGCTCAACGACCTGACGGGCAAGGCGGTCGAGGGCTTCGGCGGCTACGGCGTGCAGTCGGCGGCGATACTGGTGATAGCCGTCATCACGCTGCTCAACTGCGCCGCCGTGCGCGTGAGCGGCTGGGTGGCGACGGCGCTCACCGCCGTGAAGCTCGCGCTCGTCCTCGGCGTCGGGCTCGGCGCTTTCCTGCTGGCGCAGGGCGACTGGGGGCACTTCGCGCTGGCGAACGCGGGCGGGGCGTGCGAGGGCGTGAGCCCGGGCGCGATGCTCGGCGTGGCTGGCTTCGGGGCGGCGATGCTCGGCGCGCTGTGGGGCTACGACGGCTGGAACAACCTGACGTTCGTGGCGGGCGAGATCAAGAACCCGCAGCGCAACATCCCCATCGCGCTCATCGGCGGCACCATCCTCATCATGCTGCTCTACGTCTTCATCAACGCCGCCTACTTCTACGCGCTGCCGCCGACGGCCGTGGCCGGCGTCTCCGCCAACTCCTCGGTCGCGGCCGAGGTCACGAACTCCTTCATGGCCCCCTTCAGCCTGTCGGCGAAGGCGTTCGTCGCGGGGCTGGTCGCGGCGGCGCTGATGGCCTCGTCGGTCGGCACGCTCCACACCTCCGTGCTCACTGGCGCGCGCGTCCCCTACGCGATGGCGCGCGACGGGCTCTTCTTCGACAAGCTCTCGAAGGTCTCCGAGACGACGCGCGTCCCCGCCCGCGCCGTGCTCGCGCAGGGCCTGTGGGCGTGCGCGCTCGTCCTACTCCTCCAGACCTTCGACAAGCTGACCGACTACGTCGTCTTCGGCTCCTTCATCTTCTACGGGCTGGTCACCGCCTCGGTCTTCGTCTTCCGCCGCCGCATGCCCCACGCCGAGCGCCCCTACCGCGTCTGGGGCTACCCGGTCGTGCCGGCGCTCTTCCTGCTCGTGACCGGCTTCCTGCTCGTCAACACCTTCTGGGCCGCCCCCACCGAGGCCGTCTTCGGCCTCATCCTCATCGGCCTCGGCCTCCCCGTCTACCACCTCTTCTTCCGACACCGCCCGGCCGTCGCCGCCGAGCCGCCCGAAGAAGACTCGTAGCCCCCGCGGCCGGAGACGCCGCGCTCACTTCGCCAGCACGGAGCGCAGCGCGCCTTCTATCTCCGTGTGCCTGAACTGGTGCCCGGCTTCCCGCAACCGCGCCGGCTCGACGCGCGAGCCCGAGAGCAGGAGCGCGTCGGCCATCTCGCCGAAGGCGAGCCGCGCCGCGAACGCCGGGACGGCGAAGACGGTCGGCCTCCCCAGCACGCGCCCGAGCGCCTTCGTGAACTGCTCGTTCGTCACCGGCCGCGGCGCGACCGCGTTGACCGGGCCGCGCAAAGTCTCGTCGTCAATCGCCCGCCGGATGACGCCGACCAAATCTTCGAGCGTGATCCAACTCATGTACTGCCGCCCGCTCCCGACGCGCCCGCCGAGGCCGAGCTTGAACGGCGTCAGCATCTTCGGCAGCGCGCCGCCCTCCGCGCTCAGCACGACGCCGATGCGCGCGTGTACGACGCGCATGCCCGCACGGCTCGCCGCCAGCGTCGCCTTCTCCCACTCGCGGCAGACCTCGCTCAGAAAGTCCGTGCCCGACGCGCTCTCCTCGCTCAACACCTCGTCGCCGCGGTCGCCGTAGAAGCCCACGGCCGACGCCGAGACGAGCGCCCGCGGCCTCTCTTTCAAGCCCGCCAGCGCCTCGGTGAACAGCCGCGTCCCCTTCACGCGGCTCTCAAGGATGCGGCGCTTCTTCTCGTCGTCCCAGCGCCCCTCCGCGATGGACTCGCCCGCGAGGTGGACGGCCGCGTCGTGCCCCTCAAGCTCCTTCGCGTCTATCTCGCCGCGCTCCGGGTCCCAGTGGACGGCCGCCGTGCCCGGCGCGCGGAACCCCTGCGACCCGCCGCGCACGAGGCGCGTCACCCCGTGGCCGTCCGCCAGCAGCGACCGAACCAGCGCGCGGCCGACGAGGCCGGTCGAACCCGTGACGATGACTTTCATCCGTTACTCCTTTTCACAAGGCGCTTCGGCAAGGACGACGGATGAAGGCCGTACCGCCCGAACCTCCGCCTTCATCCTCCCGCCTTCACCCTTCCGCCGCGGCCAGCGCCTCGCGCGCGACCTCTCGGTCGTCGAAGTGACGCTTCTCCGTGCCGACTATCTGGTAGTCCTCGTGCCCCTTGCCCGCGACGACGACGATGTCACCCGCGCGCGCCTCTGCGACGGCGCGGTGTATCGCCTCGCGGCGGTCGGCGACCTTGAGGTAGGGCCGCCCCGCGGCCCTCAAGCCCTCCTCGACGTCGCGCAGAATCGCTTCGGGGTCTTCGGTGCGCGGGTTGTCAGAGGTCGCAATCACCACGTCGCTCAAAGACGCCGCGGCCTCGCCCATCGGCGCGCGCTTCGTCCGGTCGCGGTCGCCGCCGCAGCCGAAGACCGTGATGACGCGCCCCCCGGCCACCTCGCGCGCCGTCCGCAGGACGTTGCGGAGCGCGTCGTCCGTGTGCGCGTAATCGACGACGACGGCGAAGTCGCCCCCGTGCGCCACGCGCTCGAAGCGTCCGGGCGCGCCGCCGCACCCGGCCAGCGCCGCCGCCGTCGCGTCGAGCCCGAGCCCGAGCGCGTGCGCCACGCCCGCCGCCGTCAGGATGTTGTAGACGTGCGGCCGACCGACGAGCGGCGACAAGACCTCGCGCTCGCCCTCGGGCGTCACGAGGGTCAGGCGGGTGCCGCCGAGCGAGGACTCGACGCCGCGCGCCGTCACCTCCGCCGCGCCGTCGAGCGCGTAGCGTATGGCAGGCCGCCCCGCGCGCGTGACCTCTTCGTAGAGTCGCGCGCCGCGCGCGTCGTCGACGTTCAGGACTGACGCGCGCGGCGGACGCCCGAGCCTCCCGTCGAAGAGGCGTCGCTTGGCGTCGAAGTACTCCTCCATCGTCCCGTGGTAGTCGAGGTGGTCTTGCGTCAGGTTGGTGAAGGCCGCGACCTCGAACCGCAGCGCGTCGCAGCGCCGGAGGTCGAGCGCCTGCGAGGAGGCTTCCATCACGGCGACGCGGCAGCCGGCCCCGACCGCGCGTCGCAGCAGGCGCTGGACGTCGCTCGCCTCGGGCGTCGTGTGGAGCGCCGCCTGCCGCTCGCCCGCCACGCGGTACTCGACCGTGCTGACGAGCGCCGTCGTCGTGCCCGCCGCCTCGACGACTGCCGCGACGAGGTAGGCCGTGGTCGTCTTCCCGTTCGTCCCCGTGATGCCGACCAGCTTCAGCTCGCCCGAGGGGTGCCCGTGGACTTCGGCGGCGGCCTGCGCGAGCGCGCGCCGCGCCTCGCCGACGCGAATCCACCCGCCGCGAAAGTCCGACGGCCTCGGCCGCTCGGAGATGACGCCGGCCGCGCCGCGCCCGTCGACTTCGCCGACGAAGCGGTTGCCGTCCGACTTCTCGCCGCGGATGGCGACGAAGAGCCAGCCCTCGCCCGCCTGCCGCGAGTCGTGCGTCACGTCGAGCACGCGCGCGTCCGCGTCCCCGTCCAACTCCCCGCCCACGGCCCGCGCCACAGCGCCGAGCGTGACCGCCGCTTCTCTCGTCAAGAAAAGTCCCCTCCCCCGCGGGGCCGAAATTTTATCTCTCGGAAAACTTACGCGCTGAT
Source organism: Pyrinomonadaceae bacterium (assembly GCA_036388135.1). Classification (GTDB taxonomy): domain Bacteria; phylum Acidobacteriota; class Blastocatellia; order Pyrinomonadales; family Pyrinomonadaceae; genus QHXN01. Next base: position 7,114 of record DASVSK010000839.1, read on the forward strand.
TATAATCGGCCTCGCCGTCTCAGCAACTTCCCGGGAGAATCCGCCCATGCACTCCGTTCCGAAGCGAGAAGCGTCCCGACCTTCGCGCGCGCTCGTCTCGCGCGCGAGCCTGTTCGCGGCGTTGCTCGTCGCGGCGCTTCTCGTCGCCGCCGCACTCGCCCCGCACACGCCTTCCGCCGCGCAGCGAAGGGGGAGGAGGCCGCCCGCCGCGCCCGAGGCCGAGTACGACCTCGTCCT
>DASVSK010000840.1:0-2159 GCA_036388135.1 Pyrinomonadaceae bacterium
TCCGCGGTCATCGAGGCGATTGACCCGGCGAAGGACGTCGACGGGTTCCACCCCGTCAACGTCGGCCGCATGATGCAGCGTCACACGGCGCTGCTGCCCTGCACGCCCGCGGGCGTCGTCGAGCTATTGGTGCGCGAGGGCGTCGAGATCAGGGGCGCGCGCGTCTGCGTCGTCGGCCGGAGCAACATCGTCGGCCGCCCCGTCGCGGAGCTTCTGCTCCAGCGCGACGCGACCGTGACCATCTGCCACTCGCGCACGCGCGACCTGCCCGCGGTGACGCGCGAGGCGGACATCCTCGTCGTCGCCATCGGCCGGGCGGGCTTCGTGCGCGGCGAGCACGTAAAGCCCGGCGCGACCGTCGTGGATGTCGGGATGAACCGCGTGACCGAAGAGGCCGAGGTGCGCGCGCTCTTCGGCGAGGAAGCGCCGCGCCGTCTGAAGGCGCTCGGCGAGCGCGGCTACACGCTCGTCGGCGACGTGCACCCCGCGGAGGTCGCGAGGGTGGCCGGGCGGCTCACGCCGGTCCCCGGCGGCGTCGGCCTGCTCACCGTCGCCATGCTGATGAGAAACACCGTCGAGGCCGCGCGCCGCCGACGCGGGTTGGTGAATAGTAAATGGTAAATGGGTCTGCCTTATTCCGAGGGCAGCGATTTAACATTCAAGGCGCGAGACTCTTAAACACCATTCACTATTTTCCATTCACTATTTACCGATGCTTCGTGTTGGCCTGACCGGCTCCATCGCGGTGGGGAAGTCTTTCGTCTCGGGTCTTCTGGCCGAGATGGGGTGCCGCGTCGTCGACGCCGACGAGGTGGCGCGGCGGGTGGTCGAGCCCGGCTCGGAGGGGTTGCGCAGGGTCGTCGAGGCGTTCGGCGACTGGGTGTTGCGGGCCGACGGGACGCTCGACCGCGAGCGCGTCGGGCAGGTCGTCTTCGGGGACGCGTCGAAGCGCGAGCTTTTGAACGCGACGCTCCACCCGCTCATCATGGCCGAGCAGGACGGGCTGATGCGCCGGTGGGAGCTGGAAGACCCGCGCGGGGTCGGCGTGGTCGACGCGGCGCTGCTGATAGAGTCGGGCGGCTACAGGCGTTTCGACCGGGTGGTCGTCGTCCACTGCCGCCCCGAGGTGCAGCTCGAACGCCTGATGCGCCGCAACCGGCTCGCGCGCGTGGAGGCCGAAAGACGCGTCGCCGCGCAGATGTCGCAGGAAGAGAAGCTGCGCCACGCCGACTTCCGCATCGACACCTCCGAGGGCTTTGAGGACACGCGACGGAAGACCGCCGAGGTCTACGCGGAACTCCGGAGGCTGGCCGACGCGGGCGTCTCCGGCCGAACGTCTGACAGTTGATGAAAGTCGTCGTCACAAAAATTTCGGGTCGCGCGGGGGCGCGTCGCGGCCGTCGCAGCCGAGCCGCGTACACGCGCGGGCCGAGGCTCTGGCTGTCGCTCGCCGTCTCGTGCTCGCTCGTCTTCGGCGGGTGCTTCAGGGACGAGAAGGGCGAGCGTTTCTACGGCAGGGTCTCGACGCCGGCCGCGCAGGAGTTTCGCTGGAGCGACGGCGGGCTGCCGAAGGTCTTCGACCCGGCGCGCGCCGCCGCGCCGCCCGACACGGACGCCGTGCGCGCTCTCTACGAGGGGCTGACGGACTACGAGCCGGGGACGCTGCGCCCGGCCCCCGCGGCGGCGAGCCGCTGGGAGTCGGCCGAGGGCGGGAGGCGCTGGACGTTCCACCTGCGCGAGGGCGCGCGCTGGACGAACGGCGACCCCGTCACGGCGCAGGACTTCGTGCGGTCGTGGCGGCGCACGCTGAGGCTCGGCGAGCGCGCGCCGCACGCGTCCCTCCTGTCGAACATCGAGGGCGCGCCGTCGCTCGCGGCCGCCCCCGCGCCGGGCGCAACGCCGAACGACGCGACGAACGACGCGCCGGGTCAGACGCCGGGCGCGGGCGCGCAGACGCGCGCGGCGCAGGGGCAGGGCAACGGCGCGCGCGCGCAGAGGGCGACGCCGCCCGCGTCGCTCGGCGTGGTCGCCGTCGACGCGCGCACGCTGCGCGTGACGCTCAGGCGTCCGGACGCGAACTTCCCCGCGCTCGTCGCGCACCCGGTCTTCCGCCCCGTCCACGAATTGAGCCCGGAGTCCGACCTCTCGGTGCTGCGCGA
>DASVSK010000841.1:0-2375 GCA_036388135.1 Pyrinomonadaceae bacterium
CCTGCGGCGGTCTCCGCGAGAGAGGCTTCGGCGCGGGCGTCGACGGCCGGGGCGCAGCCGGGCGAGCGGCGGGCGGGCGGCAAGCTCCGCCGCGTGATGCTCGTCGTCTCGGACGCGGCGCGGATGGCGCAGGTCAACCTGCTGATGCGCTCGGCCGCCTACGAGGTGCGCGCCGCCTTCGACGGCCAGCACGCCTTAAACCTCCTGCGCATCGACCGCCCAGACGCGCTCGTCGTCGACTACGAGTTGAACGAGATGGACGGCGTCGAGATGCTCAGGCGTCTGGCGAAGCAGTCGCGCGGCGGGCACGCGCCCCCCGCGCTGCTGCTCCTGCCCGCGGGGCGCGAAGACTTGCGCGCCGGGGCGCTCGGCGCGGGCGCGCGCGGCGTGATAGATATGCCTTACGACGCGGTCGAGCTGCTCGACGCGCTGCGCGAACTCTGCGAGACGGGGTGAGGACTTTGATGGAAAACTGCCCAGACTGCGGCTCGCGCCTGACGCCCGGCGCGCGCTTCTGCGCCGCCTGCGGCGCGTCGGCCGACTCTGAGGAGACGCGCTACGCGCCCGGCTTCTCGGGCGAGGAGACGCGCGTCGCCGCCCCCACGCGCCCCCGCCCCGCGCAGCCGCCGCGCCCCGTCGAGCCTTTGCAGGTTCGCCCGCTCCCCCCGCCCACGCCCGAGCGCCAAACGCCGGCCGCGCGCGACGAGACCGAGGAGAAGACCATCTTCACCGTCCGCCCGACGCTCCTCTTCGTCAAGCTCGGCTACGCGCTGGCCGTGCTCGGCGCGTTCCTGCTCATCGCGCTGCTCGCGTGGCAACCGTGGATGGCAATACCCTTCTACATCTCGCTGCCCGTATCGCTCGCGCTCTTCCTCCTGCCGGCCTACAAGCACCTGATGCGCAACAGCGTCTGCTACACGCTCACCGACGCGAAGATAGAAATCGACCAGGGCTTCGTCTCGCGCACGACGCGCAACATACCCCTGCGCAACATCCAGGACGTCTCCGTGACGACGTCCATCCCGCAGCGGCTGCTCCGTTTCGGCAACGTCGTCATCGACAACGCGAACGAGACCGGCGGCTCGACCGTTCTGCGCGACATCCCCGACCCGCGCCGCCACGCCGACCTCATCCTCCGCGAGCTGCGACGCTGGCGCTGACCCCTGCCGCGGCTTATCATTACAGGCGGAACCAACACAACGGCGCTGTTGTCTAACTCATCTAAACGCTTTGCCGTGACGGCACCCCGCCGCCGTCGGCGCGGGTGACACTTCGTCCGCCGGGAAGGTTTAGTCGTGCGTATTTCGTTCTTCCAAAGACTGTTTTTCGTGCCCGCGCTGCTCGCGTGCCTTTCTGTTTCCGCCTTCGCGCAGGGCGCGCCCCGCGGGGCGTCGAAGGCCCTGCCGGATCAGGTCGGCGACTTCCGCGCGCAAGGGCCCGCCGTCACGCCGTCGGGCTTTTCCGAGAACATCCGGCGCGAGGATTACGGCGTCACGTATGACGGCCGTCGCACATACACTTCGGCCACCGGCGAGACTCTCGCCGTCTCCGTCGTCCGGACGAATTCCGAGAGCGCCGCGTACTCCTTCTTCACATTCTCCAACTTGTCCGGCCGGCACGACGTTAAGCTCGGCGATGTCGGGACGGCCAGCGTCTCCACGTCCCGCGGCATTAACTTCGTCAAAGGCTCGACGTTCGTCAGCGTCGGCCACCCCCAGGGGCACGAAGTCGCCCCGGAGCCCTATATCGACTTCGCGCGCCAGTTCGCCGCGACGCTCGAAGGCGGCGCGAACGGACTGCCGGTGCTCGTCTCGCACCTGCCGGATTGGGAGAAGAATTATGCGCGGGCCGGTTACGCCGTCACGCTCCCGGCGCTGCAAGCGGCGGCGGGGAAACGTCCCGCGCTCGACGCCGTCTCGCTCGAAGGCGGCGCGGAGGCCGTCGCGGCCAACTACGGCGGAGCGCTTCTCGTCATCGTCGAGTTCACCACGCCGCAACACGCCTTCGACGCGGACGCGGCCGTCAACCAGCGCATCGCCGAGCTGAAGGCCGCGGGGCAGTCCGTCCCTTCGAGCTACAAGCGGGTCGGCAACTACTCGGTCTTCGTCTTCGACGCGCCCGACGCGGCCGCGGCGGAGAAGCTGGTCGCGGGCGTGAAGTACGAGAAGGACGTCCGCTGGCTCGGACACAACCCGCACGCGGAGGAGAAGGCGGTGCGCGCCTATACCTCGACGATGGGCGGCGTCATCCTCACGACGCTCATCACGACCGGGGTCGCCATCCTCGTCTGCCTCGGCGTCGGCGGCCTCATCGGCGGCGCGGTCTTCCTCCGCAGGCGCTCGCGGCAGGCAGCCCAGGAAGTCTACACGGACGCG
>DASVSK010000842.1:0-2812 GCA_036388135.1 Pyrinomonadaceae bacterium
ATCGACGCCAGGTCGCGGTTGGTGGCGGCGATGACGCGCGTGTCGATGCTCGTCTCCTCGTGCGCGCCGACCGGGCGCACCTTGCGCTCCTGGAGCACGCGCAGGAGCTTGACCTGCATGGTCGGCGACATCTCGCCGACCTCGTCGAGAAAGATGGTGCCCTTGTCGGCCGCCTCGAAGAGCCCCTTGCGGTTGGCGGTCGCGCCGGTGAACGCGCCGCGCGTGTAGCCGAACAGCTCCGACTCCAGAAGCGTCTCGGTGAACGCGCCGCAGTTGATCGGCATGAACGGCTTGTCGACGCGCGGGGAGAGGTTGTGGATGGCGCGCGCGACCATCTCCTTGCCCGTGCCGGACTCGCCCGTGATGAGGACGGTCGACTGCACCTGCGCCACCGTCTCGATCATCTGGTAGACGGCCTGCATCTTCTGCGAGTGGCCGATGATCTGGTCGAGCCGGCCGCGCTCGCGCTGCGCGCGCCGGAAGGCGCGGTTCTCCTGTAGGAGCCGGAGGCGTTCGAGCGCCTTCTCGACGATGAGCTTCAGCTCGTCGACGTCGAAGGGCTTCTGGATGAAGTCGTCCGCGCCGAGCTTGAACGCCTCGCGCGCCGTCTCGACGGTGGCGAAGGCGGTCATCATCACGACGCCCGCGTCGGGCAGGAACTCGCGCAGGCGGCGCAGCAGCTCGATGCCGTTCATGTCGGGCATCTTCACGTCCGAGACGATGAGGTCGGCCGGCTCCTGGCGCAGCAGCTCAAGCGCCTTCGAGCCGTTCTCGGCGGCGCGCACCGCGTGCCCCGCGCGCCCGAAGACGTGCGACAGCAGTTGCCGCATCCCCGGCTCGTCGTCAACGATCAGCAGGTTCGCCATAGTCTCTAAACAAACTAACTCTGTTTGGCGGGCAGTTCTATCGTGATGGTCGTCCCGTGCCCCTCGCGGCTGCGGACGTTGATTGTACCACCGTGGTCGCGGATTATCTGGTAGACGATGGAGAGGCCGAGCCCCGTCCCGCCCGTGGTCGAGGAGGAGAAGGGCTCGAAGAGGCGCTCGACCTGCGCGGGCGTCATGCCTCGCCCCGTGTCGGCGAAGGTGATGCGGACGCTGCGGCCCGCCGAACGCGTCATCTCCGCGCGGAGTGTGCCACCGTCGGGCATCGCCTTCAGGGCGTTGCGCGCGAGGTTCCAGAAGACCTGCCGGATGCCTTCGACGTCGGCCAGCGCTACGAGCGGCTCCTCGGACAGTTCCTCTTCGAGGCGGTGCCCGTCGAGCATCTCGGGGCTGTGGCGCAGCAGCGCGAAGGTCTCGCGCAGCGGCTCCCGCAGGTCGGTCTCGGCGAGCGTGAACTTGCGCGGGCGCGCGTAGGTCAGGAAGTCCGTGATGATGCGGTTGAGCCGGTCGGACTCGCTGAGGACGATGTCCATCAGCTCGCGCTGCGGGGCGTCGGCCTCAAGCTCCGAGCGCAGGACCTGAATCGAGCCGCGCATCGCCGCCAGGGGGTTCCGTATCTCGTGCGCGATGCCGGCGGCGACGCGGCCGACCGCCGAGAGCCGCTCCTGCCGCCGCGAAGTCTCCTCCATCGAGCGGATGTCGGTCAAATCCTGGAAGGTGATGACGAGCCCCGTCGTCTCGCCGCGCTCGGAGAAGAGCGGCGAGATGTTGTAGCCGAGCTTGATGAGGAAGCCCTCGGGCGTCAGGCACTCCGACTCGTAGCGCGGGCTGGTGTGCCCGGCGGCGACCGCGGCGAGCGACTCCTCGATGCGCCCGCGGATGTCCCCGAACAGGATCGACACGTCCTGCCCGCGCAGGTCGCCCGCCTCGTAGCCGGTCATCTCCTCGGCCGCGCGGTTCGCCGTGTAGACGCGCCGCTCCAGGTCGGTCGTAATGACGCCCGAGCGGATCGACTCGACGATGCGCTCGTGCAGCGCGCGCAGGGAGGCGAGCGCGTGGGCCGCCTCGCGCATCTGCACCTCGGAGAGCGTCTGCCGCCCCGCGAGCCACGCCGCCAGCAGCCCGACGACGAGGAACGCCACGTCGTTCAGCCCCACGACCTCCACGGCCTTCGCCAGCCCCTCCGCCGTCATGCCGCGCCCGCCGACGCCGAGCCACCCGGCCGTCAGCCCGAGCATCGCCGCCGTGTAGCAGGTGGCGCAGCCGACCGCCGTCACCAGCGCCCCCCGCGCGCCGAGAAAAATGCTCGCCGCCGCGATGACCAGGATGTAGAGCGCCGTGTAGGGCGAGTAGAGGTTGCCCGTCACCCAGACGAGCCACGTCACCAGCAGCGCGTCGAGGGCGAACTGCGCCGCGGCCTGCGTGCGGAGGGGAATCTTCGTGAACCGAAGCGCCAGCGCGTAGACGGCCGAGAGCGCCAGCACCACCGACGCGAAGGGGAGCGCGCCGCCGAGCCTGTGCGACGCCTGTAGTCCCGGCGCGAGCCCGCTCGTCCAGAGCACGCTGACGCCGAACAGGAGCCCGGCGACCAGCACACGCCCCGCGATAAGGCTCCAGACCCAGATGCGCTGCAGCCCGGCGTCGCCGCCGCCGACTTTTTCCTCACGCGCCCTCATTGCGCATAAGCCTAGCATAAAAAAAAGTCGTGCCGCCCCGAGTTTTTTATCCGTGCCGAGTCGTAAAACGCTACGCACTAGCACTTTACCTGTCTTTTTGAACGGCTGCGGGAGGTAAATTTGGGATTGATGCAAGAAAATTTGCAAAATTTTAACTCGGTTTAATAACTCCTTGAAAATAAAGGGGTTGACAGCATACCTCACTTCGGTTAAGCTGCGCGCCGGACTAAAGCTTCTTACCGGTGGGTTCTG
>DASVSK010000843.1:0-3370 GCA_036388135.1 Pyrinomonadaceae bacterium
CTGCGCGGTCGCCTCGGGCCGGTTCAGGTAGCCCTTCATCACCTGCGGCCCGCGCACCAGAATCTCGCCGCGCTCGCCGACGCCGACGTCCTCGCCCGTCTCGACCGAGACGAGCCGGCACTCCATGCCCGGCACGCACAGCCCGACCGACCCAGGCTTGTTGTGCTCCTTCGACGAGAGGTGCGTCGCCGGGCTCGTCTCCGTCATCCCGTAGCCCTGCACGACCACGCAGCCCAGACGCTCCGAGCAGGCGCGCGCCAGCTCCGCGCCGAGCGGGGCCGCGCCCGAGAAGACCGTCCCGAGCGCCGAAAGGTCGTAGGAGTCGACCAGCGGGCTCTTCGAGAGCGCGAGGATGATGGGCGGCACGAGGTGCGCGAAGGTCACGCGGTAGTCCCGCATCGTCCGCAGGAGCTGCTCGAAGTCGAAGCGCGGCAGCGTGACGACGGTCGCGCCGCAGTAGAGCCCGTGGCTCATGATCGCCACCATCCCGTAGATGTGGAAGAGCGGCAGCACGCAGACCAGCGTCTCGTCGCCCCAGTCGTGCCCCGCGCCCCTGGTCTGCGCGAGGTTGGCGACGAGGTTGCGGTGCGTCAGCATCACGCCCTTGCAGACGCCCGTCGTGCCGCTCGAATAGGGGAGCGCGACGAGGTCTTCGCCCGGGTCGATCTCGACCGCGGGCGGGTCGCCGCCGCCTTCGAGCAGCGACGCGAACGGCGTCGCGCCCTCGGCCTCGCCGAAGACGAACAGCTCGCGCAAGCCCGCGCCCGCGGCCGCCTCGCGCGCCCGTTCGACGAGCGTCGGGACGGTGACGAGGTATTTCGCGCCCGAGTCCTTGAGCTGACTCCGAACCTCCTCGACGGTGTAGAGGGTGTTGACCGTCGTGACGACGCCGCCCAACGTGGCGACCGCGTGGAAGGCGACGACGTACTCGGGCAGGTTCGGGCTGTAGAGCGCCAGCACGTCGCCCTTCACGAAGCCGCGCCGCGCCAGCCCGGCCGCCGCGGCGCGCACCGACGCGCGGAGCTGCCCGTAGGTCAACGCGCGCCCGCTCAGGCCGTCGACGAGCGCGGGTCTGTCGGCGTGCCGCGACGCGCGGCTGAAGACGAACTCGGTGAGCGGGACGTCCGGGATTTCGACTTCGGGGAATGGGCTGCGGAAGGTCATGGTTGGTGAATAGTAGATGGTGAATGGTTAATGGTAAACGACCGTCGCGCGGCGGGGCTCAAGCTCCAACGCCCGAGCCTCGCCGCGCCCCGCATCCATTCACTATTTACGATCTAGCATTCACTAACGGATGCGGTAGGCGCGGCCGCCGACGACGACGACGACCTCGCCGCGGAGCTGCCCGGCGACGCGCCCTACCAGGGGGACGTCCGCGACGAGGGCGCGGAAGGCTTCACTCCCGCGGCGCACGCCCGTCGAGGACATGGAAGGCTTGTAGTTGACGTCGACCCACGCGGAGCCCTCCCGGCGGAAGCGCCGTCCGGCCGCCTCGCGCGTCTCGCCGACGCGCGTCGCCTCTGCGTCGTCCGCCCTCTGCTCAGCGCGCGCGGCCGGGCGGCTGCGCCTCGCGGCCCCCGCGCCCGCGGCGTCGCGTTCCGACTCTCTCGGCAGCGGGGCCGACGTCCCGACGTTACCGCCGTAGATGTTCGACGCGTTGTTGTCGGCCGAGCGCCTCTGGTCGCGCGTCCCGCCGTCGGGCATCTGTACGTTGTTGACGCGGGACTGCGCGGCGCGCGCCCTCTGCTGCGCGGCGAGGTCGTTCGCCGCCGCCTCGTCGACGGGCTCGCCCGCGCGCCCGCCCCTCTCCTTGCCGCCGTCCTCGGACTTCGCACGCGACTCCGACTCTTCGACGGCGGCGGGTCTCGGCGCGGCCCTTGCCATCTCGGCCGGCGCTTCCGGACTCGCCGACGGGGCGGGCGGCGGCGGCGGCGCGGACACATCCCCCGCGACCATGTCCGAGGTCACGGGCTGCGGCGCTTCGCCCGCGTTGGGGCCACGCCCCGGGAGCGGCGGCTGCTGCTGCGGCCGCGCGCCCGCCGCCTCGTCTTTGCTGGACGGGTCTTCCGGATTCTGTACGACCGCACCCTCCTGATTAACGTCAGCCGTCCCGGTCGACGTGGGTGCCGCCGCGTCCGGCCGCGCCGCCGGAGCCTGCGTCCGTGTGTGCGCGCTCTGCGCATTCTCAAGCGAGCCTGCGTCGCGCGTGCGCAGCGCGACGTAGGAGACGACCGCGACGGCCGACAGCGCGAGCGCCGGGGCCGCGTAACGCAGCACGCGCGGCGAGAAGAGCGCCGCCACCCACGCGCGCCACGCCGCCGGGCTCTTCGTCACGGTCGAGGCCGGTACTGCCGCCGCCGCCGTCTGCTTCAACTCCGCCCCCTCGCCGGGCGCGCGCGAGAGCGCAACCACGACGCCGCGGCAGCGGTCGCAGTCGGCGAGGTGCGAGGCCGCCGCGAGGCGCGCGGGCGGGGGCAGCGCGCCCTCGGCGAATGCGCCCAGCGCGTCCGCGTCGAGGTGCGCCGACGCCGCGTCGTGCGCGCCGTCCCCGTCCGCGAACGACTGCGCCGCCCCGCGCGCACGGCGGCGGAGTAGCGAGTCGATGTCTTTGTCGAAGCCCTCTTTCATCACAAACGTTCGGGTCGGACGACTGACGCCGCTTCGGCGTCCGAAGTTTGAACGGACGGGCGGGGAAAACTTGCGCCGCGCGGACGATTCCGGCGTTCACTCGTACAGCTCTTCGCGCTTCTCGACCGCCGCGGCCGCCTCCGGCGCGAGCATCGTGCGCAGGTCGGCGTCCGTGTGCGCGTGCGCCACTTCGGCCAGCGTGCGCGCGACCTCCTCGCGCGTCCAGCGCCGCTCGCCCGCGAGCGTCGACTCGACGCGCCGCCTGACCTCGGCGTGTATGCGCGTGAGCCTGCGGCTCGCCGTCGCCTCGTGGACGCCGAGCACCGCGCCCGCCTCCTTCAGCTTCAGCCCGTCGAAGTAGTAGAGGCGCACGAGCAGACGGTCTTCCGCGTCGAGTCCGCCGAGCGCGCCCGCGAGCGCCTCCTCGACCGTGCGCGCCGCGTCCGACTCGGCGAGCGCGCTCTCGGGGTCGAGCGACGGGGCGGGCCGCCAGCCGTCCTGCTCGTGCGACTCGGCGGCCGCGCGGTCGAACTCCGAAGGCTCCTCCGTCTGCACGAGCCGCGACGTGCGGCGGTGGCGGTCTACGGCCAACTGCCCGACGACCGCGCGCAGCCAGCCGCCCAGACTCCCGCAGCCGGAGTAGTAGGCGAGCTTGCCCGCGGGGCGGCCGTCGGCGCGCTCGCGCAGGCCGTACAGCTCGGCCCAGACCGACCCGGCCAGCTCCTCCGCCTCCGACTCGCCC
>DASVSK010000844.1:0-14628 GCA_036388135.1 Pyrinomonadaceae bacterium
GCCGAGGCCGCGCAGGTGCGGCCCCGCGATGTCGTGGACGTCGGCCGCCGCCGGCCCCAGCCACATCAGCGACGCGGCGAGCAGCACGAAGTTCGCCAGGATGAGCAGCCACACGTTGCCGCTAAAAAGCAGCAGGAGCCACAGAGGTATCGAGACGAGCGCGGCCAGCGCGCTGAAGAGCATCCGCCCGCCGCGCCCGCGCTTGCGCAGGCGGTCGGCCAGCACGCCGCCGAAGATCGTGCCCGGCACGCCGGCCAGCACCGACAGCGCGCCCGCCCAGTTGCCGATGAGCGTGAGCGGCAGCCCGTGGACGCGGTTGAAGAAGGTCGGCCCCCAGATGGAGAGCTGGTTCGAGGCCAGCCCGAACAGCGCGTAGCCCGCGTAGTGGTAGCGCAGCGCCGAAGACTTGAAGAGCACCTTCCAGTCCTGCGGGCTGTAGGCGGTCGCCGCCGCCGCGCCCTCGGTCTGCCCGCGCCTCGCCTCGCGGAGCGAGAGCACGAAGACGCACATCAGGAGGCCGGGGAAGCCGAGCAGGTAGAAGGCCCAGCGCCAGCCGTACGCCGCGCCGATCTGGCCGCCGAGGAAGAAGGCGAGCCCGCCGCCGACGGCGATGCCGGACGAGTAGACCGACTGCACCGTCGCCCGCATCCGCGGCGGGAAGTAGTCCGACAGGAGCGAGAGCGCCGCCGGGCCGAGCGTCGCCTCGCCCACGCCGACCATCACCCGGCAGAGGAAGAGCGACCAGAAGCCCCCCGCAAACCCCGTCAGCCCCGAGAAGAGGCTCCACACGGCGAGCCCCGCGGCGATGAGCCACTTGCGCTTCACGCGGTCGGCCATGCGGCCGAAAGGGATGCCGAGCAGCGTGTAGAAGATGACGAAGGAGGTCGTCCCCAGAAGCGCGAGCTGCAAGTCGGTCAGCCTCAGCTCCGCCTTGATGGGCGGGAAGAGGATGTAGACCAGCACGCGGTCGAGGAAGTTCAGGACGTAGACCACCGTCAACACGCCCAGCGCGTACCACGAGTGCGCGGGAATCCTCTCGGCCGCCTGATTCGGAGTGGGCATAAAGAAGTAGACAGTAGTCAGTAGACAGTAGTCAGTAGTTTAGTCGGCAGACGGCAGTTTAGTTAGTAGTCGGCAGGCAGTAGAAAGACCCCTCGCCGTCGAATCGTTCAGGTGTCAGCGTCAACGGCCGCGGCGCGGAGCGCTACTGACTACTGACTACTGTCTACTGTCTACTTGCCAAAACGACGGCCTCGCCCTCGACGACGCGCTCGCCGCGCTGGTTGGTGCAGACGGTCTCCAGCGTGACGACCGGCTTGTCCTCCCTCACCTGTTTGACGGTGACGCGCGCCGTGACGGTGTCGCCGAGGAAGACGGGCGCGGTGAACCGGAGCGTCTGCGACAGGTAGACCGTGCCGCGGCCGGGCAGGTCGTTGGCGAGCACGGCCGAGATGAGCGACGCGCCGAGCATCCCGTGCGCTATGCGGCGGCCGAAGCGCGTGCCCTTCGCGTACTCCTCGTCGAGGTGGACGGGGTTGCGGTCGCCCGTCACCTCGGCGAACGCGCGCACGTCCTCGTCCGTGACCGTCCTTGAAATCTCGGCGGAGTCGCCGACGCTTAAGGTCATCCGTGTCTCCGTCCGGCGCGGGCTCACTGCCCGAGGAACTTGAGCACCGCCGCGTTGAACTCGGCGGCCTTCTCGACCTGCGGGACGTGGCCGCACTGGTCGAAGACGACGAGCTGCGCGTGCGGCATCTCGCGCTTGAACCGCTCGCCCTCGCGCGCGAGCGTCGTCAGCCCGTCCTCGCGCCCCCAGACTATCAGCACCGGCTGCTTGATGGCGGCCAGCCTGCCGTCGAGCATGTCCTCGCCGCGGTGGATGGACTCGACGAGGCTCTGGATGGTGTAGCCGTCGCCGGCCGTAAGGCGCTGCTCAAGCATCGCGTCGACGGCGGCGTCCGACTTGAACAGGGGGTTGAAGAAGACCAGCCCGGCCAGCATCTTCGCCTGCTCGCGCGTCGAGGGGTTGAGACCCGCGAGCGCCGAGAGGCTGAACTCCTTCGGCGGCGCGAACCCGGCGGCGTCCACCAGCACCAGCCGCTCGACCTTCGACGGGTGCTTGAGCGCGTAGAGCGCGGCGACCCACCCGCCCATCGAGTTGCCGACCAGCGTGGCGCGCTCGACCTTCAGCCCTTCGAGGAACTTGTCGAGGAAGTCGACGTAGGTCGCGACGCGGTAGTTAATCAGCGGCTTGTCGGAGCGGCCGAAGCCGACCTGGTCGGGGACGATGACGCGGTACTTCTGCGAAAGCGCCGGGACGTTGAAGGCCCAGTTGGCGGAGTTGCCGCCCAGGCCGTGCAGCAGGACGACGACGGGGCCGCTGCCTGCCTCCGTGTATCGAATCTTCTGCCCGAAGACGACCGCCTCCTTCGCGGCCGCCGCGGCCGCCTGCGCCGCGGCGGCCGGCGCGAAGAGCAGCGTGAGCAGGAAGGCGAAGAGCGCGCGGCGCGTCACACGACAGTGTCGTCTCATGTTTACCCCTCCGTGGAAGAATGTTTACGCGTAGAGGCCCCGCAAGACCTCTCCGAAGTTGCGCGCCACGACGTCGCGCTTGAGCTTGAGCGTCGGCGTCACCTCGTCGAGTTCCGGCCGGAAGTCGCGCCCGAGGATGACGAAGCGCCTGACCGACTCGCTCGAAGAGACGCGGCGGTTGGCCGACTCGATTACGCGCGCGACGAGGGCGCGCATCTCTTCCGACGCGGCCAGCTCGGCGAAGCCCGCGTAAGGCAGTCCCAGCGCGCGCGCGTGTTCCTCGGCCTCCGCCGGGTTGAGCGTGACGAGCGCGACGAGGTAGCTGTGGCCGTCGCCGTGGACGTAGGCGTGGCTGACGAGGTGGTGCTCCTTTATCATGTTCTCGACGAGCGCGGGCGCGACCTTCTTCCCCGTCGAGAGCACGATCAGCTCCTTCTTCCGCCCAGTGATCTTCAGGAAGCCGTCCGCGTCCAGCTCGCCCAGGTCGCCGGTCAGGAGCCACCCGCCGCGCATCACCTCGGCCGTCTTCTCGGGCTCCCTGTAGTAGCCGGAGAACATCATCCGACTCCGCACCTCTATCTCGCCGTCGGCGGCGACGCGCACCTCGCAGCCGGGCATCGGCGGCCCGACCGTCCCGAACTTGTAGCGGTCGGGCCGGTTGAAGGCGACGCAGACGTTCTCGGTCAGCCCGTACGCTTGCAGTATCGGCAGCCCCGCGGCGGCGAAGAACTCCGCCACCTCCGGCGGCAGCGGCGCGCCGCCCGAAGTCGCCACGCGCAGACGCCCGCCGAAATAGTCCTTCACGCGGCGCAGGACAGGGAGCGCCTCCGATTCGTAGTCCGACAGCAGCCCGGCCGGGACTTCCTCACCCGCCTGCCGCAGACGCACGACGCGCCGCCCCGCCTCAAGCGCGTCCCCGAAGCGCCGCCGCACCTCCTCGGGCTCGTGCGCGAGGTCGGCCATGACGCGCGCGTGAATCTTCTCGAAGAAGCGCGGCAGCGAGGCGAAGACCGTCGGCCGCACCTCCCCCATGTACTGCCCGAGCCGCGTCAGGTCGTCGACGAAGTAGGCGGCCGCGCCCGCGTAGAGGCGGTTGTAGAGCCCCGAGATGCGCTCGGCCACGTGGCAGTAGGGCAGGTACGAGAAGGCCACGTCCGTGTCGTAGACCGGCACGCTCTCGCGCAGAGACTCGACGCTGCCCAGGACGTAACGGTGGCTCAGGCACGCGCCCTTCGGCGTCCCCGTCGTCCCCGAGGTGTAGACCATCAGGGCCGTGTCGTCCGCGCGCGCCCCCTCCGCGCGCTCGCGCAGCTCCGCCGCGAACTCTTCCCTTCTCTCCGCGCCGAGGCGCAGGAACTCCGCGAAGCTCGACACGCCCTCGCGCCCCCGCGCCGCCTCCGCGTCGAGCACGACGAACTTCCTGACGGCGGGCAGTTCGGCTCTCACGCTCAAGACCTTCTCCAACTGCGCCGCCGTGTCCACGAAGACGAACTCGGCTTCCGAGTGGTCGATGATGTAGCGGCACTGCTCCGCGCTGCTGGTCGTGTAGAGCCCGCACGAGACGCCGCCCGCCGCGATGACGCCTATGTCGCACACCGGCCACTCCGGCACGTTCCCCATCAGCACGCACACCGCCGCCCCGCGCGTAAGTCCCGACGTCAGCAGCGCCGACGCGAGCGCCTCCGCGTCCTCGCCGAACTGCCCCCACGAACTCCCGCGCCACTCCCCGTCGCGGCGCACGTAGAACACGTCGCGCCCCGCGTACTCCGCGACGCGCTCGCGGAAGAGTGCGTAGATGTTCGGATACTTCATAAAGCAGTAGACAGTAGTCAGTAGTCAGTAGTCAGTAGAAAAACTTTCGACAGTCGAACCGTCCGTATGTCAGCGTCAGCGCCCGCCGGGCGGAGCCTACTGACTACTGACTACTGTCTACTGTCTACTTCTTCCACTACCAGCGGAACGCGGCGCAGGCCATGTTGAGGCCGCCGCCGGAGGCGCACATGACGACGACGTCGCCGTCCCTGAGCTTGCCCTCGCGCGCCGCGTCGTCTAAGACCATCGGGATGCAGGCCGAGCCGGTGTAGCCCCACTTCCCCATCACGGTGTGCGTGCGCTCCCACGGGAGCCCCATCTTCTCCATCACCACCTTGATGGTGCTCAGGTTGACCTGCGTGAAGAGGAAGAGCGCCACGTCGTCCTGCGTCAGCCCGGCCTTCGCCAGCACGTCGCCGACGATGGCCGGCCAGCCCTCGGTGTTGACCTCCGACGGGTACTTCTTGGCGAAGCGCAGCTTCGACCAGACGCCCTCGCGCAAGACATCCTCGGTGACCGGCATCCGCGCGCCGCCCGCGTAGATGCCCATGTGGTCGTGGTAGCCGCCGTCGGCGACGAGCCTTGAGGCGAGGAAGCCCGGCCGGTCTTCGCTCGCGCGCAGGACGACCGCGCCCGCCCCGTCGGCGAAGATGGTCGCGGTCTTCTTGTCCGACCAGTCGAGGAACTTCGACATCGCGTAGGCCCCGACGACGAGGACGTTGCGGTACGAGGCGTCGGAGATGACGTACTTCGAGGCCGCGTCGAGCGCGGTGACGAAGCCCGCGCAGGCGCTGTTGAGGTCGAACGTCCCGGCGCGCTTCGCGTTCAGGCGGTGCTGCACGACGACCGACGTGGCCGGCGAGACGTACTCTGGCGTGTCGGTGGCGACGACGATGAGGTCTAACTCCTGCGCCGCGACGCCCGCCCCTTCGAGCGCGCGGCGCGCCGCCCGTTCGGCGAGGTCGGCGGTGCTCTCGTCGTCGCCGCAGACGTGGCGCTCGCGTATGCCGAGCACGCCCGAGACGAACTCGTCCACGTCCTCGCCGAGCATGCGGCCGAGGTCGGCGTTGGTCAGAACTTTCTCCGGCACGTAAGAGCCGGTACCCGTGATGCGTGCGTAGGTCATTTACGGTCGCTAGGCCAAAGTCGTCCGCCCGACGAACTCGACGACCGCGCGGTTGAACTCCTCGGGTCGCTCGATGAAGAAGGTGTGGCTGCCGCCCCCGACGACGCGCAACGTCGCGCCCGGTATCGCCGCCGCGAGGTTCAGGGAGTTCTCGTGCGGGACGATTGCGTCGGCGTCGCCCGTGATGACGAGCGTCCGGGCCCGTATCCCGCCCACGCGCGCCCCGGCGTCGAAGGCGACGGCGGCCTGCAACTGCCGAAGGTACGCGTACTCTGGCACGCGGTTCTCGGCGCGCAGGCGGATGACGCGCTCGACCTCACGGGGCTGCGCGGCGGCGAAGCCGGGCGAGAAGGCGAGCAGCAGGTTCTCGCGGACGCGCTCCTCGGTGTTGAGCCCCTTGGTCGAGGCGATGGCCGCGAGCGTCTCGGCCGACGGCGGGCGGTGGCGCGCGCCGCCGAAGCTCGTGCAGCAGAGGACGAGACTCCGCGTGCGTTCGGGGTGCGCGAGCGCGAACTCCTGCGCGACGAAGCCGCCGAAGCTGGCCCCGAGCACGTGCGCGGCCTCGACACCCAGCGCGTCGAGCAGCGCCGCGACGTCGTCGGCGAACCGGCGCATCGTCAACGGCTCGTCGCGCCCCCCGGAGCGCGCGACGCCGCGCGGGTCGAAGACGACGGTGCGGAACCTCTCGGCGAAGGCCGGGACTTGTCGGTACCAAATCCAGGCCCCCGTGCCGAAGCCGGGCACCAGCACCAGCGGCTCGCCCCGCCCGTGCTCCTCGTAGTAAAGCTCCACGCCGTCGGCGCTGGCTGTCGGCATCGTCGGTTGTGGCGGCGGCCCCCCGCCGCGTCAGAAGTTTAACTTAAAGGCGAACTGGATGACGCGCGGCCCGGCGCTCGTCTGCGTGATGCGGCCGAAGGTCAGCGGCACGCTGATGTTGCTGTTCGGGTTCGCGAAGTTGGCCCAGTTGAAGAGGTTGAAGAACTCTGTGCGGAACTCGCCGCGCACCGACTCGGTGAACGGGATGTACTTTATCACCGAGAAGTCGACGTTCTTCTGCCCCGGCCCCGTCAGGATGTTGCGGCCGGTGTTTCCGAACGGCGCGGAGGGGTCGAAGAAGCCGCCCGCGAGCGTCGAGGGCGCGAAGGCCGCCGTGTTGAAATACTGCGTCAGCCTCCCTTGCGTCCGCCCGCCGCGCTCGGCGTCGCCCGTAAAGCCCGGGCGCAGGTTGGCGCGCTGGATGGTGTTGTTGTCGGGGGCCTGGAAGACCGAGAACGGCAGCCCCGTCTGCAAGGTCACGATGCCGTTCAGGCCCCAGTCGTTCAGCAGCCAGCGCGCGGCCGAGTCGCCCGCGGCGAGCCGCGGCAGGTCGTAGACGAAGCTGGTGACGAAGCGGTGCGTGCGGTCGAAGTCGGAGCGGCCGCGGTTGGTCTTCCAGTCGCGCTGGTCGCCGGGCGTCGAGACCAGTTCGTTGATCGCGCCGCCCGAGTAGTAGTCAATCGACTTGCCGAAGGTGTAGGCCGAGAGGAACTGTAGGCCGCGGCTGAAGCGCTTGGTGACGCTCGCCTGGAGCGAGTCGTAGTGCGAGTTGGAGCTGGTCTGCACGCTCTGCAACCCGCCCGTCGCGTTCTTCTGCGCCGAGACGAACGGCCCGAAGGGCGCGGCGAAGGTGTTGGTCGCCGGGTTGTAGACCGGCTGGTTGAGCGTCAGCAGTTGCAGCAGCTTCGTCCCCTTCGACCCGACGTAGCCGACTTCGAGCAGGTAGTCGCGCGCGAACTCCCACTGGACGTTGGCGTTGTACTGCTGGACGTAGGGCGTGCGCAGGTCGGGGTCGACGTAGACGCCGCTGATGAGAATCCCGAGCGGCGCGAGCGGGCTCGGCACCGTCGCGCCGACGGGGAACGCGCCGGGCTGCGGCACGGCCGCGAACGGCGCGGCGAGCGGGCGGAAGACGCCCACGCCCAGGCCGAGATACGGGAAGTTGAAGAGCTGCGTGTTGGCGAAGCGCGTCGAGACGCGGTCGTAGTAGACGCCGTAGCCGCCGCGCAGAACCATCGTCCCCGCGTCGTTCAAACGGTAGGCGAATCCGACGCGCGGCGCGAAGTTGTTCCTGTCCTGCGGGACGAGCGTGTCCTCGACCAGCGGCACGCCCGGCAGGGGGTTGACGGCGTTGCCCGCCTGCACGAAGCCGTTCGGCGACGCGGCGGGCGAGGCCAGCGTCCCCGACCGGAACTGCCCGGGGACGAAGTTGACGAGGCGGCCGTACTTCTCCTTCGGCAGCCCGTAGAAGTCGTAGCGCAGCCCGAGGTTCAGGGTCAGGCGGTCGCTCACCTTCAGGTCGTCCTGCACGAAGCCCGAGAGGTCGTTGACGCGGAAGGCTCGGTCGTAGACGCCCGAGCCGATGATCGAGACCGACTGGCCGAGCAGGAAGTTGGTGAACGTCGGGAAGATGAGCTGCCCGCGCGAGAAGGCGTTGAAGTAGAAGTTGACCTGCGAGCGCCGGTACTCGCCGCCGACCTTCAGGCGGTGCCGGCCGCTGACGATTGAGAGCGTGTCCTGGAGGCCGAAAGAGTTGATGCGCGACGACTGGTCGGCGAGCGGCGAGGAGCCGAGCGTGAACAGCCCCGTCACGGTCAGCGTCGGCATGCCGGGGAAGAGGTTGCCGAGCGGGTTCGAGATGCCGAGCTGCTGCGCCGTGAAAGGCTCCTCGGGCACGGAGGTCACGCGCAGCCGGCTGAAGCCGAAGCGCGCCTGGTTGATGACGTTGGGGCCGAAGACGTAGGTGTCCGTCAGGGACGACAGCGCCTGCACGATGTCGAGGTCGCCGCCCGTGCCGGGCAACTGCTGCGGGCCGTTGCCGAGCCCCGCGAAGTTGTAGTTGGCCTGCCGCGTCGGGTTGCCGGCGAAGAAGTTCTTGGCCGAGAAGGTGTGCTTGTCGCTGATCGACCAGTCGAGGTTCGCGTTGAGCTGGTTCTCGCGGAAGGTCGAGATGCCCGACTGCGGCGAGAGCCCCGACGCCGTGGTCGCCGACGGGACGGCGAACTCGCCCGAGGGGAGCCGCGCGTTCAGGATGTTGACCGCGATGGGGCTGATGGCCGCCGCGGGCAGGTTGAAGGCCGCGGCGAGCCCGGCGGCCGTGCGGTTGTTGTCGGTCAGCGCGGCCGGGATGACGGGGAACGTCAGGCTGTTGTTGAGCGACGCGCCGTTGCGCTCGCGCGTGCCCTGGTACGAGGCGAAGAAGAAGAGCTTCTCCCTGACCACGGGGCCGCCGAGGGTGCCGCCGAACTGGCTGCGCGTCAGCACGGGGCGCGGCCGACCCGCCGCGTTGAGGAAGAAGTCGTTGGCGTTCAGCGCGTCGTCGCGGACGAACGCGTAGATGTTCCCGTGGAACTCGCGCCCGCCGGACTTGGTCACGGCCTCGACGTTGCCGCCCGCGTTGCGCCCCTGCGAGGCGTCGTAGAGCGAGGTCTGGACGACGAACTCCTGTAGGCTGTCGGTCGCGGGCACGGCGATGTTCGGCGTCGAGTTGGTGCCGACCGAGTTGGCGTCGACGCCGTTGATGCGGACGCTGTTCGAGGTCGTGCGCTGGCCGTTGACCGAGATGACCGCGTCGCCGCGCCCCAGCTCCGTGTTGTTCGAGACGCTGGCCGACGCGCCGGGCGAGAGCGTCAGGAGCTGCTGGAAGTTGCGCGTCGGGAGCGGGAGCTGGCTGATGGCGCGCCCCTCGATGACGCGGCCGACCTGCGAGCTCTCCTGCTGTGCGAGCGTCCCCTCGGCCGTCACCGTCACCGTCTCCTCGACCGTCGAGGGTTCGAGCCTGAGGTTGACCGTCGCCGTCTGCGTGGCGTTGACCTCCACCTCCTCGACGACGACGCGCTTGAACCCCTGCGCCGAGACCTCGACCCTGTACCGGCCCGGCGGGAGCAGGGGGACGGCGAAGCCGCCCTCGTCGCCGGTCGCGGCCTGCCGCTGCGCGGAGGTCGCGAGGCTGGTGACCGTGACGGACGCGCCGGGGACGACCGCGCCCGCGGCGTCTTCGACCCGGCCCGTGATCTGCCCCGTCGCGCCCTGCCCCGGGGCGGGCCCCGCCAGGCCGAGGACGGCGAGCGACAGGAGTAGTAGCCGTTTAAGGGAAAGCATCTGTTAGAGACCTCCTGCGAAGGCTTCGAGCGAAAGTGGCGTTCCGGGCCCCGGGCTCCCGACTCAAATTAAAAACGAACGTACGTTTTTGTTTACCCGGTAAGGCGCGCCAGCCCGGGAGGGCGGCCGGCGGTTCGTGTCAACTGTCGGTTGATTTGCCGCGCGCCCGGCTGCTGCCGCCGCGCCTCGCGGCCGGGCGCACGCCGGTCATCTCCGCGAGTTTCTCGGGGCGCAGCACGCCGCGGCAGAAGATTTCCGTCAGGTGCTCGACCACGCGGTCGTCCGAGAGCCCGAGGTGGCGGTTGCCGCCGAAGAGCTTCTCGACCAGGAAGTAGTTGAAGAACTGCATGTAGGCCGCCGTGAAGCCGACCGCCGGGTCGACGCCGTCGTAGAGCGCGCCCTCCTCCTTCAGCCGCCGGAAGTGGGGCGCGAAGCGCCGGCGCAGGGTGGCCGCCAGCCCCTCGAACATCTTGCGGAAGTGCCGGTTCTCGAACTCCAGCACGTCGATGTACATCAGCAGCCAGAAGTCCGAGTGCGCGCTCACCAGTTCCCTCACCATCCGCCCGAAGCGCCGGAGGCTCTCGGGGTGGAAGGGCTCCTCGACCTCGTCGAAGATGGAGCGCAGCCGCGCGTCGATCACCTTCTGGTAACGCCCGATGATCGATTCGAGGATGTCTTCCTTCGTCGGGTAGTAGTTGTACAGGTTGCCGAGCGAGGTCTCCGCGCCCCGCGCGATGTCGCGCATCGAGGTGGCGTGGAAGCCGCGCTTGATGAACGACTCGCGCGCCGCCTCCTCGATGCGTCCGCGCCGCGCCTCCAGCGCCTGCTGGCTGAGTTTCGGCATACTCTCAAAAAACGAACGTCCGTTATTTTATCCACGCGCGCCGTCCTGTCAACCTTTTTGTTCGGCCGGGTGACGAAAACGGCGGGGGCCGGCGTCGGCGCGGCGAACTCTTCACGGGTTGAGGGCGAAGATGGTGCGCACCTCGCCGACCTCGTCGCCGCGGTGGTTCCTGAGGGTCTGGCGGGCGAGCCCGGAGAGGGGCCGCCGTTCTTCTTCGCCGAGGACGCCGAGCTGGCGCAGTAGCTCGACGGCGACGGGGGAGCGGGCGCGGTCGCCCTTGTCGCCGTCTTCGATCTTGAAGGCGAGGCCGAGGCCGTCGGGCCAGCGCCCGCACGGCAGGACGCCGGCCGCGTAGATGCCCTCCGCGCCGACCTTGGAGACGAGGCGGCCGCCGCCCGCGCGCATCAGCTCCGTGTCCAGCTCGCCGTCGCCCTCGACCATCTCCGGGTGCTTGAGCATGGCCCCGACGATTCGGCGCGCCACGTACGCGCCGAAGACCCGCCGCGCGGACTCGTGCGACGCGCCGCCCGCCGACTCGCCGTCCGCCCCCGCGTCGGCGGGCGCGACGAGGCGCGCGAACATGTTCGCCATCGCCGTCAACGAGAGAAAGAAAGTCGGGATGCCGCAGCCGTCAGTCGCGTATTCGAGCCCGTCCTCGGGGAGGCCGGAGAACTGCGAGACGGCGCGGAAGACGGCGCGCTGCGCGGGGTTCTCGGGGCGGTCGTAAGTCCCGACGTCCGCGCCGAGGTGGGACGCGAGCGCGAGCAGCCCCGCGTGATTGCCGGAGCAGTTGTTGTGAAGCGCCGTGGGGCTCTCGCCGCGGCTGCGCAGCCCCTCCGCCGCCTCCTTCGAGTACGGCTCGTGCGCGCCGCACTTGAGGTCCGAGGCGGAGAGCCCCGCCTTCGTCAGCATCGAGAGGACGGCCGAGGTGTGCGCCGGAGTCGCGTCGTGCGAGCCGCAGGCGACGGCCAGCTCGGCCTCGGTCAGCCCGAAGCGGTCTGCCGCGCCCGACGAGACGAGCGGCAGCGCCTGGAACGGCTTCGTCGCCGAGCGCATGAAGGCCGACGCGTCTGCCGAGCCGAGGCGCGCGACGACGCGCCCGCGCCCGTCGACGGCGACGACGTGCCCGCGGTGAACCGACTCGACGAAAGAGCCGCGCGTGACCACCACGAGCGGCTCCGCCGACGGAAAAGATTTTTCAGCCTCGCCCATCGCTACGGAAAGGATGAAGGCGGAAGGCGGAAGGCGGAAGTTCAGACGGTAGTCACTTCATCCTTCACCCTTTCGCTTTTATCCTTCGTCCCTCCCCTCACATCCAGTTATAACCGTGCCCAGTCCTGCGCGGGGTTCGCGCGCGCGCGGCCGGCGCGCCTGACGCCGGGGGGCTGCCGGGTGCTTTCCGCGGGTGCCGCCTGCGGCACGGCGGCCGGCTGCGGCGCGCCGGCCGCGGCGGCCGACGCGTCCGGACGCGCCGGGAGCCCCTCGACGGTCTCGACCGGCTCGGCCCCGAACTCTTCGAGGATGCGGCGCAGCGGCTCCATCTTGTCGTAGAACATGACGACGACGTCGTGCGCCCCGAGGCGCGGCAGCTCCTGCCGGAGCGCGTCCTCCTCTTGGAGGACGACCGAGCACTCGCGCCACGGCGCTTCGTCGTTGACGGCGCGGCGGATGATCTCCGCGACCTCGCCGGGGCGTCGGCCGCGCAGGTCTTCGTCCTCCTTGATGACGATGCGCCCGAAGCCGCGCGCGGCGATGCGTGCCGCCTGCTCGACGAGAGCGTCCGAGCGGTCGCCGGGGACGCCGACGACGCCGACGACGCGCAGGCCGCTCCAGCGCGACGCCGTCCGGCAGATGGCCGCGAACGCCTCCGGGTTGTGGCCGTAGTCGAGGACGACGTGGCCGCCCGAGGGGAGGCGGAAGATGTTCGTCCGGCCGGGATTGTCGGCCGCGCCGCTGAAGGTCGCGAGCGCCGAGGCGATGGCGTCGCGCCCGACCCCCCGCGCGCGGCACGCCGCGACGCAGGCCAGCACGTTCGCCACCTGGAACTCCGCCGTCGCGCCCAGGGTCACGGGCACGTCGGCGAGCCCGAGCACGTCCCACTGCTCCGCGCCCGCCGCCTCCACGACGCGGCCGTCGCGTGCGAAGAAGGCCGTTCCGCCGCCGTCGAGGTGCTTGCGTATGAGCACGTGGTCGGCGCGCAGCGAGAAGTAGACGACGCGCTTCTCCTCTGCGCGCACGCGCCGCGCCTCCGTGAGCCGCGCGAGCCGCTCGTCGTCGGCGTTTAAGACGAGCGTGCCGCCCGGGCGGACGCGCTCGGCGACGAGCGACTTGATGTGGACGAGGTCCCCGAGGTCTTCGATGCCGTCCTGCCCGAAGTGGTCGGGCTGGATATTGGTCAGCACGCCGACGTCCGACCAGTCGTAGCCGAGGCCGCGCCGCGTGATGCCGCCGCGCGCGGTCTCAAGCACCGCGGCCTCGACCGTCGGGTCGGAGAGCACCACGCGCGCCGAGTGCGGCCCCGTCGTGTCGCCCTTCGCGACCTGCCGGCCGCCGACCCAGATGCCGTCGGTCGTCGTCATGCCGACGTTGAGCCCCGTCGAGGCGAGGACGTGCGCCGTCATCCGCGTCACCGTCGTCTTGCCGTTCGTGCCGGTGACGGAGACGAGGGGCACGCGCCCGTCGCCGCGCGGGAAGAGCATCTCGACGATCTTCGCGCCGACGTCGCGCGGCCGCCCCTCGCTCGGGAAGTGGTGCATGCGCAGCCCCGGCGAGGCGTTCAGCTCGATGACGCCGCCGCGCCCCGGCTCGAACGGCCGGGATATGTCTTCGAGGACGAGGTCGACGCCGCAGATGTCTAAGCCGACGGCGCGCGCCGCTCGCTCGCAGAGGTCTCTGACCGTCGGGTGCACCTCGTCCGTGACGTCGCGCGCGACGCCGCCCGTCGAGAGGTTGATGCCGTCGCGGAGCGTGACCGACGCGCCCGCCGCGGGCACGTCCTGAAGCGACACGCCGTTCTTGCGCAGGTGGGCGAGGACGATCTCGTCCACCACGATTTTGGTCAGGGGCTTCTCGTGCCCCTCGCCGCGCAGGGGATTCCGGTTCGCTATCTCGATCAGCCCCGCGACGCTGTGCGCGCCGTCGCCCGTGACGTGGCAGGGCAGGCGCTCGCTGGCGGCGACTGTCTCGCCGCCGACGACCAGCACGCGGTAGTTGCGCCCGACGAGCAGCTCTTCGACCAGCACGTCCGCGGAGAAGTCGCGGGCGATGCGGTAAGCCTCGCGCACCTCTTCGGGGGTCGAGAGGTTGAGCGAGACGCCGTGGCCCTGCCGCCCGTCGAGCGGCTTGACGACGGCGGGCGCGCCCAGGCGCTCGAACGCCGCCAGCGCCTCCTCCTCGGTCGCGACGACCGAGCCCCGCGGGACGGGGACGGCGGCCTGTCCGAGGACGAGCTTGGTCAGGTCCTTGTCGCACGACGTCTCGACGGCCACCGAGCTGGTCAGGTCGGAGGTGGCCGCCTGGATGAGCCGGCGGTGTTTGCCCCAGCCGAGCCGGACGATGCTGCCCGTGCCGACGCGCTCCCACGGAATCCGGCGGCGCTCGGCGGCCTCGACGATGGCGCGCGTCGAAGGGCCCAGCTCGGTGCTCGCGGCGATGCGGCGCGCCTCCTCGACCTTCTCCCCGAGCGGGAACGCCTCGCCCTTTATCAAAGCCTCGACGAGCGTGACGGCCGACTCCAGCAGGCGGCGCGTGGCGTGCTCGGCCTTGTACTCGACGACGACGTTGTAGAGCCGCGGCGCGGCCCCGGCCCTCGTCTTCCCGTGGGTGACGCCGACGCCGGCCAGTTCCGTCAGCTCGAGCGCCGCGTGCTCGACGACGTGGCCGAAGCAGGTGCCCTCCCTCAGACGCTCGACGAAGCCGCCCGCGTAGCCCTTGCCGCAATGGTGCTCGCCGAGTCCCGGCAGCAGCGCGAGCAGGCGCTCGACGAACCCCTCGACTTCGTGACTCTCGCGCCCGGCCAGGTCTTCAAGGTCGAGCCTCAACAGGAGCGCCGGGCGGTGGGTGTAGACGTTCGGCCCGGCCAGCGTGCGTATCCCCTCGATCCTCATCACTTCCCCTCGTTCTTCTTTAAGCCTTCGCCCTGGCCTTCTTCGCGGACTTCCCGCCCGACGCCCTTTCG
>DASVSK010000845.1:0-4875 GCA_036388135.1 Pyrinomonadaceae bacterium
GGTGTTGGAGTAACTGACGGCCAGATTCCCGAGCAGTGACGCAACGGTGAGGTCGTCCGGCCCCAAAATTTTCTCTCGAATTTCGAGCGCCTCGGTCAGGAAGGGGCGCGCCTCGGCGTAACTGCCCTGACGGTGAAGACGCCAGTATTCCTTCCAAAGGTCTCGCGAACGCTGCAAGCCGCGGTCATTTTCGTTCGCCGGGCGCAGCTCTGCGACGCGAATCTCATAGCTGCCCGCCGGGGCCTTGGCCCTCGCAGAAATGTCGAGCCGGTAGGTGCCGGAGGATTCGGCCACCCGCGAGATTGCGAGGTCATGCCGGTTGACCACCGAGTCGAACACCGGGAGCGCCTCGCCGCTCGGCAGGCGGAGCGTCACGCTGACGTTTATGCCCTGCTGCCTGACGACGACCTTTACGTACTGCCCCTCGGTCAGAGAAATCTGGTAGGCATGCGTCTGGCCGGCGGACAGCGCGCGCCCGACGGGCCGGTCGGGCTCAAGCGTCGTGGCCTCATGCGCGTCACGCGAGGTTAGGTCCTGTCCTTGCGTCGGCATCGGGGCGTGTGGGTGAACACCGCCCTGCGCCCGCGCGTCAGGAACGTACGCTAAACGGAACCATGTTAGGAGCAGTAAAAGGGGAAGAAGACGCAGGCTGTTTCGGGCCAGACAGTTCGGCCTCGGACGACCGGTTACCCGTTCGGACATAGCCCTGAACCCCCGTTGCTGTACTACGGTGCTATCTCTCTGGTCGGGTTGGTGAGGCCATTATCTCACAACCCCCGCCGGCAACCACACCGCCCGTGTCCACAACCGTCCAGCTATGCCCCGCTGGCGCGAAGACGAAGGGCTCCTTCTTGAAGAGGTCGACGAGAGCTTGGCGCGAGTATTTCTCGGGCGCGCCCGCTTCCATCTCGTCGAAGCCCCGGACGGTGAAGAACTCTCTAATGCCCGAGGTCTGGTGGAGCAGGTGGCGGATGAGTACACGGTGGCCGCGGGTCGGGTAGTCGGGCAGGTACTTCGTGAGCGGGTCATCCAGGCCGAGCTTGCCCCGCTCGGCGAGGCGCATGACGGCGGCTGCGGTGAATTGCTTGGAGATGGAGCCTATCTGGTAGACCGTCTCCGGCGACGCGTGCGCCTTTGCCTCCAGGTCTGCGTAGCCGTAGCCTTTCGCCAGCGCCACCTTGCCACGGCGGGCGACCACGACGGAGAGGCCGGGGATGCTCCGCTCGCTGAGTGCCGCCGCGGCTATCGCATCGACTGCTACTTCGAGCGACGAGTCGGCCGCGCCGTGACCGTGCCGCGCCTTTGCCGAAGCGGCGATGGCCGCGAGGCCGAGAAGAAAGCTCCTTCTGTGCATAATGAGTTCATCCTGCCGAGCCGGATTTTGAGATTAAGGCCGAACGGCTCCGCGCGCGTCCGGCCGCGGAGGGTCTTGGCGGTGGCTTGCCGGGACTCTATCACACGCGCTCTCCGCGCCAGCGTCCGAGTCGCGGGCGAAAGGCCGCGGCGGCGGCGCGCGCCGTCGCCCGCCTTGACATTTGAACGTCGCCGCTTACAATACGCGCTGCCCGACAGACTTCAGGCCGGTGCCGCTCGCCTAAGCGGCTTCCGCCTTCAAACACACAAGCACACCTCTCAATCTTACCCGATTGATTCAGCAGTTCCCGGCGTTGCTTAAGTCTCGCTGTGAGTAGAGCCGTCCGCGGGATGAGTGCCACAGGCCGCGCCCCGTCCCCGCGCCTTCTGTGCGCCGTCCGGTCTCTCGCAGTTTCTTTAGACCCGTAATTATTCCCCGAGGCCCGCCGCGGCGGCCCCGCAAGTCACAACCCCCGAAAGAGGAGAATCGCCCCGTCATGAACTCACGCCCCAAAAAGCAGCTAACCGTATTGCTGCTGACACTCGCGTTCGTACTCATCCCGCTGGCCGCCCTTTGCGTCGGAACCGCCGCGGCGCGCGCCGCCGCCCCCGAGCCGAGCCCGACGCCGGTGCTACGCGCGAACGGCCGCATCGCGTTCAAGCACTTGGAGAACTTCTTCGACGGGGAGGACATCTACACCGTCAACACGGACGGCACGGGCCGCGCACGGCTCGTCGGCCTCTTCGGCCGCCAGGAAGACCCCGCGTGGTCGTCCGACGGCAAGTACATCGCCTACGCGAGCGGCCACCGCGGCTACGGCGAAATCTGGCGCGCAGATGCCGACGGCTCGAACCAGATGAGCCTCTCCGACGGGATAGCCGTCGGGGCGGTTGACGACTGGCCGGCGTGGTCGCCCGACGGGACGAAGATCGTCTTCGTGCGCAACAAGCAGCTCTGGACAATCGGCAAGGACGGCGGCACCGCCGTCAAGCTGAGCACGGGCTCCGACGAGGACGAGCAGCCCTCCTGGTCGCCCGACGGGACAAAGATCGCCTTCGTGCGCAACTATTCGAGCGCCACCGCGCAGGTCTGGGTGATGGACGCCGACGGCACGAACCAGAGGAACCTGAGCAACACCGAGTGGCCCTTCAACCGCTTTCCTGCCTGGTCGCCCGACGGCAGCAAGATCGCCTTCCAGCGCTGGAACGACCTCTGGGTGATGGACGCCGACGGCTCGAACCAGACGCAGATCACTTTCACGGGCGGCTGCATGAAGCCTTCGTGGTCGCCTGACGGGACTCAGATCGCCGTCACGAACGGCCTCAACTTCGAGGGCGAAATCTTCGTGATGAACGCCGACGGCTCGAACATCACGAAGATCGCCGACGGCGTCCACCCGACGTGGCAGTCGCTCCCGCCGCTGGCGTTGACTGTCTCGGACTCGCCCGACCCCGTCGTCCCCGGCGTGGAGCTGACCTACACGCTCGGCGTCACCAACAACCACACGCTGACGGCGGCGGGCGCGACCCTGACCGACGCCCTCGACGCCGGCACGACCTTCGTCTCGGCCACGGCCAGCCGCGGCTCCTGCGAGACGCCGGCCGCGGGCGCGACCGGCACCGTGACGTGCTCGCTCGGCGACCTCGCGGCGGGCGAGCAGGCGACGGTGATAGTCGTCGTCCGGGTCGCCGCCGACGACGGCGCGACGCTGCACAACGCGGCGACGGCCGCCGCCGATTACGCCGGCCACGGCCGACAGACGCAGTCGGCCGAAACCTCGACGCAGGTCATAAACCCGTACGCCGACGTGGCCGTGTACACGTGGATAAACGAAGGCGTCTACGTGCCGACGGGCGGGCAGGTGGTCTACGACTTCTGGGTCGTCAACGACGGCCCCGCGCCGGCCGAGGGCGTGACGCTCACGAGCAACTTGCCCGAAGGCGTGACGCTCAATTACATCAACGACGACGGCGGCGGCTCGTGCGCCCCCGCCGCCGACGGCGTGAACTTCAACTGCACGTTCGGGTCGTTCAATCGTTACGAGGGGCGCAACCTGCGCGTCACGGTTACCTCCGGCGTCGCGGGCGCGGCCTACACGCCCGTGCGCGCCACCTTCAGCGTCGCCAGCGACACGCCCGACAGCACGCTCAACAACAACACCAGCGTCGTAGACTTCTTCGTCGCCGCCCCGCCGCTGCCGACGCCGACGCCGACCGCGGCGGACGACGGGCTGCTCGCCTACGCGAAGCAGTCGATGTCCACCGGCTTGCATGACATCTACCGGCAGCGCGCGGACGGCACCGGCATCCTGAACCTGACGGACGTCGAGGCGGGCGCGCACAGCTCGGCCTACGAGGACAACTTCGTCTGGTCGCCTGACGGGAGCCGTCTCGCCTTCGTGCGTTACGACTTCGAGAATCAGGTCGCCTCGCTCGGCACGGTCGCGGCCGACGGCTCCGGCCTCACGCTGCTGACGAGCGTCCCCGGCGAGGTAATAGACTCCTGCTCCTGGTCGCCCGACGGCACCCGCCTCGTCTTCAGAGCGTGCCCGTACTCCGCCGAAGACCCGAACGCCAGCGACGTGTTCGTGATAAACGCGGACGGCACGGGCCGCACGAATCTCACGAACGGCGGCGGCCACAACAGCGACCCGTCGTGGTCGCCCGACGGCGCGCGCGTCGCCTACGTGCGCGTTGTCAACGGCGCGGAAGGGCAGGTGTCGGGCGAGGTACGCGTCGCGGCCGCCGACGGCTCCGGCCATCTTCAAATCCCGCAGGCCGCCGGCGAGATCGACTACTCCCCGCGTTGGTCGCCCGACGGGGAGCGCCTCGCCTTCACGCGCGACTTCTCCGACGGCAGCGCCCACCTCCACACGGCGCGCGCCGACGGCTCCGACCTGCGCCGCCTGACCGACGACGCGACGACCAATGACTTCCACCACCGTTGGTCGCCCGACGGCTCGAAGCTCTCCTTCGTAAGCTACCGCCCCGCGGACGACACCTCGAAGCTCGAAGTGGTCAACGCCGACGGCGGCGGCCGCACGACGATCCACGAGGCCGCGGCCGCCGGCTCGTTCTCCGGTAACGCGTGGTCGCCCGACGGCACGCGCCTGGCTTTCGAGGTCTGGGACGGCCAGACGCCCGGCCAGTCGCTCCGCGTCGTCGGCACCGACGGCGCGGGGCTCGTCGAGTTGGTCGGTGGCGTCGAGAACAGCTTCGGCCCCGGCTGGTCGCCCGACGGCCGACGCCTCGCCTTCACGACGAACCGTAACGGCGTCAGCCGCGTTAACATCATCAACGCGGACGGCACGGGGCGCGTCGAGCTGCCCGGCGAAGCGGGCTACTACGGCGCGCCGAAGTGGCAGCCGCGCGCGGCGGGCGACACGCCCGCGGGCGCGAACGTGACGGTCGCGGAGAACGGCGTCGCCGTCACCTTCTCGAACGTGACGATTGCCGGTGTGACGACCGTCACGCCCATCGACCCGAACTCGCTACAGGGTGTGCCCGGCGAGTACATCATTG
>DASVSK010000846.1:0-4191 GCA_036388135.1 Pyrinomonadaceae bacterium
GTCCGTACCCCCGCGCCGAGGACGCAACGCGTGCCGGGCGGAGTTTAGGCGGAGTTCCTGCCGAAGATGACCCAGTCGCCGTGCGAGGTGCCCATGAAGAAGAGCATCGGCAGCGAAAGCCAGGCGTTGGTGCGCGAGGCGAGGAAGGCGCGGCGCGCGAGCGCGGCGTCGGGCGGCGTGCCCGCCTCCGTGGCGGCGATGATGCGCTTCTGCGCGGGCCAGATGATGCCCCACACGTTGAGCATCATGATGATGCCGAGCGCGCCGCCGATGCCGATGGAGAGCGTCTTGTTGCTCGCCCAGTGGTCGCGCCGCCCCGTCAACTGCGAGTCGAGCCACCAGATGAGCGCCACCGACATCGCGATGACGAGCCCGGCGGTCGCCGCCGCCAGAATCTTCCCGTCCTTGTTCAGGTTCGGCAGCAGCACGTAGTTGAAGACGGCCCACGTCGCGGCGGCTATAAGGAGCCAGACGAGCAGGATGACCCAGGTGTTCGCGCCCGCGCCGTCCGTGTTGGCGTTGACGACGTCGCCGCGCAGGATGTACATCGCGTAGTAGGCGAGCCCGGCCAGCACCGTCACGACCGCGCCCCAGCGGAAGTACCAGAGCGCCTTCGGCATCAGGTTGGGGACGACGACCTTCTTGGTCGGCGCGTCGAGCGCCTTCATGAAGTTGACGTTGACGAGGTTGAAGAAGTAGAGCATCCCGATCCAGGCGATGCCGGCGACGAAGTGCGTCCAGCGCAGGATGATCCGCGCCAGCTCGCTCCCCGAAGGCGCGTGGAAGATGTCCTGGAACATCGCGAGGCTCACGGGCAGATGCAAGGTTGGGTCGAACATCTCATTCCTCCGAATTTTTTCTCTGGATGAACTGCGTGCTCGTCCGTGTCCCTTCTCGAACAGCCCTCGGCGGGTGCGGACGGGAGAGTGCCGCCGGGCGCGCGTGAAAAGGAACTGCGGCGCGCACCGCCCCGGCGGCCCTGACTTTCAAACTGCCTTTCTGATTGCGGCGTGAGATTAGCACAAAACCGCCCCCGCGCCGCAAGAATCTTGAGGACTAGTTCATCGGTTCCTCGGGTGATTGATTCATTTGCTCGATGACCCAACGAATCGACGAACCAATCGTTTAACCTCACTCTGGGGCGCGGCCCTGCTCGCGCGCGGGCGCGTCGCCGTTGAGGGTCAACTGGCGGTAGGCTTCGCGCAGGCGGAGGGCGGGGCTGCCGACGGGGACGGTGTAGCGCCGGTAGTCGAAGGTGGTGACGAGCGCGACGCCGAGCGCGGCCGAGGTGAGGAAGACCTCGTCGGCCTCCGCCATGTCGTGGAGCGTGTGCGCGCCCTCGGAGACGGGGACGGCCATCTCTTCGGCCAGCTCGACGACGCGGGCGCGCGTCGTCCCGGCCACCGCGCCGGTGGCGAGCGCGGGCGTGTAGACCGTGCCCTGCTTGACCCAGAAGAGGTTGGCCGTCGTCGCCGACGTCACCTCGCCGCGCTCGTTGCACATCAGTGCCTCGTCGAAGTCACGCGAGCGCGCCTCCTCCCACGCCATGACCTGTTCGAGCCGGCTGACGGTCTTGACGCCGGCGAGCGGCGAGCAGGTGTTGACGCGGTAGGGCGAGACCGTCAGCGCGAGCGCCTCGGGCGCGGGCCAGGCGTCGGCCGTCATCATCAGCAGGTCGGAGGCGCGCCCCTCGCGCCCAAGCTTCCAACGCCCGCGCACCGCGCGCGCGAGCAGTTGGACGCGCGCGCGCCCCTCCCCGACGCCGTTGGCCTCGACGAGCCGCGCCAGCATCAGCGCCGCCTCGTTGTCGCCGAAGTCGCACTCGACGCCCGCGCGCGCGGCGTGCGCCAGCAGGCGCGCCCAGTGCGCGTCCCAGAGCAGGGGCCGCCCCGAGTGGACGGCGACCGTCGTGAAGACGCCGCGGCCGTAGAGCGCGGCCGCCGTGACCGCGTGCAGGCGCGCGCGCCGGGTCTCAAGGAGTCTCCGGTTGAGTATGACGTGCTGGTGCATCTCGGGGGTTGACGCCGGTTGTGCCGACCGCGGGCGGCGCGGGCGGCGGCAGCATACACGAAGGCCGCGGGCTTTCGCCAACTTTTTGCCGCGCGCCGCGTGTTGTATCCTCGCCGCTCAATTATGACGAAGACCGAAAACAGTCCCGCGCGGGGGCCGAAGCCGAGCCTGCGCGTCCGCCTCGCGGTCGTCGCGTCGAGCGTCGTCTTCGCGCTGCTCGTTTTTGAAATCTTCCTGCGCGCGGCGGGCTACTCGTACCAGACCTTCTATATGCCCGACGCCGTGCGCGGCTACGTGCTGGAGCCGGGGGCCGAGGGCTGGCACACGAAGGAGGGGCGCGCCTACGTGCGCATCAACGCCGACGGCCTGCGCGACCGCGAGCACGCGAAGCAGAAGCCCGCGGGCACCCTGCGCGTGGCGCTCGTCGGCGACTCGTACGCGGAGGCTTTGCAGGTCGCCGAGGAGGACGGCATCGCGTCGGTGCTTGAGCGGCGACTCGCGGCGTGCCCTTCGCTCGCGGGGCGCGGGGTCGAGGTCATCAACTTCGGCGTCTCGGGCTACAGCACGGCGCAGGAGCTGCTCACGCTGCGCGAGAAGGTCTGGGCCTACTCGCCCGACGTGGTGCTGCTGCTGGTGACGACCAACAACGACGTGACCGACAACGTGCGCGCCTTCAAGGACGCCGACGACATCCCGTACTTCGTGCCCCGCGGCGACGGGCTGGCGCTCGACAACTCCTTCCGCGACGGCGTTAAATTCCGCTTCCGCACTTCGGCGGTCGCGCGCGCGGGGCGCTGGCTCTACTCGAACCTGCGCTTCGTCCACGCCTTCCAGCAGGCGCGCCACGTGCTCAAGGCGAGGCTCGCGCAGCGCCGCGACCGCAGGCTCGCGCGCGAGGAGCGGGAGCGGCGCGAGGCGGCCTCGCGCCCCGGCCCCAGTCCCGGCGCACACCGCCTGGCGCGCGCCGCGACGGCGCAGGGTCGGCAGCAGGAAGGACAGCAGCAGCAGCAGGCCATCGCCCGCTCAGACCTCGCCAACATGGTCTACCTTGAGCCGGGCGACGACGCGTGGCGCGGCGCGTGGCGTCTGATGGAGAGGCTTCTGGTGGAGATGCGCGGCGAGGTCGAGGCGCGAGGCGCGAAGTTCTTCGTCGTCACCGGGAGCAACCCCATCCAGGTCCATCCCGACCCGGCCGCCCGCGCCGCCTTCCTCGCGCGCCTGGGGCCGGGCGCAGACCTCTTACGCCCCGAGCGCCGCTTCGAGGAGATTGGCCGCCGCGCCGGGCTCGACGTCTTCCACCTCGCCCCGGAGCTACAGGCGCACGCCGACCGGCACAAGGTCTTTCTGCACGGCTGGCCGGGCGACCTCGGCAACGGCCACTGGAACGAGGACGGCCACCGCGTCGCGGGCGAGCTGCTCGCGCAAAAACTCTGCGGGCGGCTCAACCCTTAAGCCGGGGCGGAGGCGAAAGCAACGGCGAAGGGGTGAGGGATAAAAGGCACGGCGGCCTTCATCCCTCACCCCTTCACTCTTACCCCGACCCTTCCGCTCACTCGGCGGCGGTGGCGATGACCTCGGCCTGCAACCTCGCGCCGAGCGAGCCGCGCCAGAGGGCTTCGAGTTCCGCGACCGTCTGCGAGACGCGCTCCTCGCCGCCGGTCTTGATTTGCAGGCGCGCGCCGCCGACGCGGCCGACGACTTTGAGCGGCGCGCCGGCCTGCGCGGCGATGCGTTCGAGCCGCGTGCGCTGCGCCTCCTCGAAGCTGACGAGGACGCGCGAGGGCGTCTCGCCGAAGAGCTGCGCCGCCGCCGACAGCTCGCCGCCCAGCTCGACCGACGCGCCGAGCGCCGCGCGCCCCAGCGACGAGAAGCAGCTCTCGGCGAGCGCCACCGCGAGGCCGCCGTCCGAGCAGTCGTGCGCCGACTGGAGCAGCCCCTCTTCCGCCGCGAGCAGCACGGCGCGCTGCACGGCGCGCTCGCGCGCGAGGTCGAGGCGCGGGACGCGCGCGCCCGCGGCCGACATCTGCTCGACGCTAAGGCCGCCGACGGTCGCGGCGTACTCGCTCGCCGAGAGGTCTTCGCCGCTCTCGCCGACGAGCGCGACGAGGTGCCCCTCGCGCTTGAACCCCTGCGTGACGACGCGCCTGACGTCCTCGATGAGGCCGACCATGCCGACGACGG
>DASVSK010000847.1:0-1759 GCA_036388135.1 Pyrinomonadaceae bacterium
GCCAGCTTCAGGCTCCGCCGGGCGGCCTCAAGGCCCTGCGTGTAAGAACCCATTGAGCCGTGAATGTTCGCCATCTGCCGCAGGGCTATCACCGCGTTCGCCTTGTCCCCTATCTTTTCGGCCACGCCGAGCCCGAGTTCGTAGACGGCCAGCGCCTGCGACAACTCGCCTCGCATGAAGAGCGACCTGCCGCGCGCGAGCAACGCGCTCGCGAGCGCGGGCGACACCAACTCCTTCTCTTTTTCCAGCAGCGTTTCACGCCCGACGCCCGCCGCGGCGCTGATTAACGCGGCGGCCAGTTCGTCTTCGCTCGACGCGTAACGGAGCAGCTTCCACTCGCCGCCTTCCTTCACGAACTGCGTCGTGCGGTTCAACTTTTTAACGCCGCCCGCGGGTGCGTCGGCCGTGGCCCCCGCCCCGCCCATCTCGACCGCGATGCGCGCCGAGCCCCTTTCGCCTTCGACCGCCAGCCCGACGACGGCGAGGTTCTTCAACCCCTGCTTTTCGTGCGCCTCGAAGTCGCGCCTGAGCGCCTCCTTCGCGGCCTCGAACTCCGCGGACTCTTTACCCCAAAGCGGCTTGAGTCCTTCAAGGTCTTTGGCCCTGTAGGCCGAGAAGAATTTTTCCAGCAGCGCGCGCAGCGCCGCCTCGTCCGAGCCCTGCGACAGCGCCGGGAGCGGCACCGAGAGTAAGCAGCAGGCCGCGAGGCCGAGCGCCCTTATGAGGTCGAAAGGTCGTCGAAGTGCGTTTACGTTTTTCACGATCCCTTCCCTTTCCGAGTCCGCGGCCGCACACGCGTGCTCACACCTGAAGCGCCGGGCCGCCGTCAGGCGAGACTTACATCAATGTGGTGAAACAAGGCGAGTACCTGCGCCGAATCGAAAAGCAACGGGGACTCGCTGACGGAGAATACGTCCTCGACCGGGCGGTAGTTCGTTCGTCGTCGGAACTAGGGAGAGGCGGGGAGTGGAAGTAGTAAACATGAAAGTGACGGGGCTGGTCAAGAAATCAGCGACACCGAAAGCGTCAAGCAACAGCCGGGAATTTTACTTCACTTCTGACGAGGGCACTTACATGAGGCGCGAGTAAGATTCCGGGCACGGTAGAACATATTAACGACCTCGGACGGCTCACGTACCCCCGGGACGTTCCAACTGGCGGAGAGCTTTTCCCTCTTTTCGACGGTGGCGCAGACGACGGTTCCTTCCCGATCAAGTCTGAGATTAGCGAACGGCGGGGATGACAAATCAGGCGGCGGAAGCAACTACTTCCGCCGCCTGTGCCGCCTTTTCTGTGCTCCGCTTACTTGCCCCACTCGATGGGGAAGAGGGAGCCGGCCTGCTCCGGCGTGACCTTAACCCCGACGAGTTCCGCGGCGCGTGACAGTACGGGGTCGCGCCGCGACGCCAGGTCGACTGCCGTCGGCAACATCAGCTCATCGGGCGTAACGCCGACGCGCTCTAAGCTCCGGCCGTCCGACATGATCAGGTCGGCGTTGGTAATACTCGAACCGTAGAAAGATACGATGTCCACGCCGAGCCTGTGTGTGTAACGCCGGCTCTGCATGACGGCGCCCGCCGTCCGGTCCCCTATCACCGTGCCGCGTTTCTCAAGCTGCACGAGGCGCGCGAATAGTTCCGCGGCCGAACCCGACTGGCTGTCGACCAGCACCACCAGCTTGCCGCCGTAGACCTCTTTGCCCCGCGTCTTAGCCACCATGGGCTTCATCTCTTTGCGCCCCTTGAGGTCGGCGATCTTC
>DASVSK010000848.1:0-6857 GCA_036388135.1 Pyrinomonadaceae bacterium
GACCGCGCGACCTTCGAGGAGCCGAACCAGTACCCGGAGGGCGTCGAGTACGTCGTCGTCAACGGCCAGTTGGAGGTGGACGCCGGCAAGCGCACGGCCGTAAACGCGGGCCGCCCCCTGCGCGGGCCGGGATACAGGAGGAAGTAGACAGTAGACAGTAGTCAGTAGTCAGTAGAAAAACCGCCGCCGGTGAATCGTTCGGGTGACAGCATCAACGGCCGCAGCGCGGAGCGCTACTGACTACTGTCTACTGTCTACTGTCTACTTCCCTAGAACCGGAGGCTGACGACGACGGGGCGGTGGTCGGAGGCGAGCGTGTCGGGGACGGCCGCGGAGGCGTCCTCGTCATCATGCGGCGGGTGGTCTGCGCCGACGCCGCGGTAGAAGACGTAGTCGATGCGCTTCCTCGGCTTGTCGGCCGGGTAGGTCGCGCCCTCGCCGGGCGACGTGGCGCGAGCGCCGCGTCCCCGCAGCCAGCCGTCGGCGAAGCCCGCCTCGCGCATCAGCCCGTAGGCCGCGCCCTCGGGCTCTTCGTTGAAGTCGCCGGTGACGATGAGCGGCCCGCGCACGTCCTTGAGGGCGTCGAGCAGTTGCCGCGTCTCGAAGAGGCGGCCGTCGGCGAACTGGTAGTCGAGGTGCGTGGTGACGAAGCCCAGCCGCCGCCCCTTGACCTCGACCTCGACGCGGATGAAGCCGCGCCGCTCGCGCTCGCGCACGTTGGCGTAGCGGCGGTGGTCGACGGCGAGGATGGGGTAGCGCGACAGCACCGCGACGCCGTACTGCCCGCCCTGGTAGTCGAGGTTGTGCGCGAAGGCGTAGTCCATCCCCGTCAGCCGCGCCAGCTCTTTTATCTCGTCCACGCGCCCCGTACGCTCGACGCCGCGGTCGACCTCCTGCAAGCCGACGAGGTCGCAACGCTGGAGCTTGATGACGTCGGCGATGCGCTTGAGGTCGAGCTTCTTGTCCATCCCGACGCCGACGTGGATGTTGTAGGACATCACCCTCAGGTGGACGCGCTTGCGCGGCGCGGCGGCGCGCGCGGGGCCGAGGCAGGCGGCCGCCAGCAGGGCGGCGAGCAGGACGGTCGTCGCTGTGACGTCTCTTCTCATCAGACCTTGATGAAGATTTTGCGCCGGTAGAGCAGCCACATCAGCCCGAACCAGACGGCCACGAAGCAGAGCGCGAAGGCCAGCGAGGCGTCCTTCGCGGCGAGCGACGAGTCGAAGACGCCCTTGTAGATGACGGAGTGGAGCGACGCGGGCTTGCCGTCCGCGCCCGTCAGCTTGATGAGGCCGAGCAGCTTCGCGCACAGCCCCGTCAGGAAGAAGGCCGCCAGCGCGTTGGTGCCGAAGACGACGAAGGGGAACGCCCAACGGCGGCGGCCCTTCAGGTCGATCAGCCAGTAGCAGACCGCGAGCAGTTGCAGCGCCATCCCCGCCGTCAGCAGCACGTAGGAACTCGTCCAGAGCGCCTTGTTCACCGGCAGCCAGGAGTCCCACGCCCAGCCCGCGACGATTGCGGCCGCCCCGGCGACGAACATCGCCGAGACCTTCTCGAAATCGCCGCGGCGCGAACGCAGGAGGTGCCCGGTCAGCACGCCCGCCAGCGTCGTCGCCAGCGCCCCGAGCGTGCTCAGAATCCCCTCCGGGTCGTAGACCTTCGCCTGACTCCATACGTGCCGGCCGAAGACCGCGCGGTCGACGTAGGCCGCGAGATTCCACTCCTTGCTGTCCAAATCGCCCGGCCCGTACCCGGGCACCGGCACGAGCGTCATCAGCGCCCAGTAGCCCAGCAGCAGCGCCGCGACCACGTAAAGCTGCTTGCGCCAGTCGGTGTGCAGGAAGATGAGTGCGGCGCACAGGTAGCAGACCGCGATGCGCTGGAGCACGCCGGGGATGCGGATGGTCGAGAGGTCGAAGGA
Organism: Pyrinomonadaceae bacterium; assembly: GCA_036388135.1. Classification (GTDB taxonomy): domain Bacteria; phylum Acidobacteriota; class Blastocatellia; order Pyrinomonadales; family Pyrinomonadaceae; genus QHXN01. The sequence goes on from DASVSK010000848.1 coordinate 1,922, forward strand.
CGGGAAGCCCGCGAGGAATAGCCCGAGCGCGAAGATGATGAGCGACCGCCGAAGAATCTTCACGTACAGGTCGCGCCTGCCCCCGGCCGACTCGGCGCGGCGCGAGAGCGCGAGCGTGACGGAGACGCCGACGATGAAAAGGAAGAAGGGGAAGACTAAATCGGTCGGCGTCCACCCGTGCCAGCTCGCGTGTTGGAGCGGGCCGTAGATGGAGCCCCACGTGCCGGGGTTGTTGACCAGAATCATTCCCGCCACCGTCAGCCCGCGGAAGGCGTCGAGCGACAGAAGACGCGTAGCCCCCGGCGCGCGCTCGCCGCCGCCTCCCGCCGCGTCCGCGCGCGCGTCCCCCGCCCCCTCGCGCGCGCCCGCCTCGTACCCGCCGACTGTCGTGCTCATCTCTGACACCTCTTTCCGAGTCAATCTTCCTGCGGCGGCCGGGGCCCGAGTCCGAACTCGGACGGGGCCGGGAGCGTCGAGGTGCGGTCGTATTCGCGCAGCGCCTCCTCCAACTGCTTCGAGCGCGTGAGCCAGCGCGCGGCGGCGAGATCATAGCGCGCCAGCACGCTCGCCAGCCAGTACGGGCGATTCTCCTTCAGCCACTGCGCGCGGTACGCCTCGCGCAGCTCGGTCAACTCCTCGGCCATCTCGCGCAGAGAGTTGTAGACCGGGCCGAAGTATGAGCGCAGGCGTCGCACGCGCCGGCGGTCGCCGAGGTTGAGGTAGGCGTCCCAGTAGTCGCGGCCGAGCTGTTCGATGACCTGCGCGCGCCGCCCCAGGTGGTCGAAGCGCCGCGCCGCCAGCCGCATCGAGTCGAGCGCCTGGAGGTTGCGCCGCACTCCGGGCCGGGCGCGTATCAGGGTCTCCTCAACCTCTTCGACGTCGAGCCTCAACTGCCGCGTCTGCTCCTCCTGCTTGCGCGCGACCGACACCTGGAAGTCTTCCGTGAACGGGTCGCGCCAGAAAAGCTCGTCGCTGGAATTGATGCCGAGCGCGGAGTTGACGCCGCCGAGCGTGCGCGTCGCGCGCGCCAGCTCGTCGCCCTCGCGGCGGAAGAAGGCCCAGTCGAAGTCGCGCTCGAAGGCCGCGAGGTCGAGCGGCGCGGCCTGCCAGGAGGCGGCCGCGCCCAGCACGACGCCGTGCCAGGTGTTCTCGAACAGCGCCTCGCCGTCGTCGTCCCACTCCGTGTTCATCGCGCCGAGGACGCCCGCGCGCTGGCCGTCGCGGACGAAGTTGACGATGTTGACGGACGCGGTGTCAGTGTCCGGAAAAATCTGGTTCCAGCTCGACACGCCGGGGCAGACGAACTGTTCGAGCCCGGCCTTCTTGAAGAGCCCGACGCGCGCCTCGTAGCTCTGCTTCGCCGTGTAGTCCCAGTTCATCGCGATCATGTCGCGCGGGACGCCCGGCAGCAGCTCCGGGTGGTTGAGCGCGATGTCGCCCCAGAACATCAGACGCCGCCCGTGCGGCAGCAGAAGCTCGCGCACGCGCTTGAGGTGGTCGAAGTAGACGGGGCCGATTCCCCTCGCCTTCACCTGCTCGGCGCTCCGGCCGCGCCCCAGCTCGAAGGTCTCGTCCGCGCCGATGTGGAAGAAGCGGCCGGGGAAGAGCTGGTTGAGTTCCCCGTACCAGTCGGCGACGAGTCGGTAAGTCCCCTCGGCCTGCGGCGAGAGGACGTCGCCGTAGGGGACTTCGGCCAGCTCGTTGTACTTCTCAAGCCGCAGAGCCTTGTGGAGGTGGCCGAAGGTCTGCTGCTGCGGCACCAGCTCGACGTGGTAGCGGCGGGCGTACGCGACCATCTCGCGTATCTCGTCGGCGGTGAGCGTCCCGCCCTCGGGCGCGATGAGCGGGTGCGACTCGGAGCCGAAGACGTGCTCCATGTAGAGGCTGTGCATGTTCATCTTGAACATGGCCTCGTTGCGTATCTGCCGCTTGAAGTATTCGACCGTGGGGACGGGGCCGCGGCTGAGGTCGTCGGAGAGCCCGCGCCAACGCATCGAGGGCCAGTCGACGACCCTCACGCCCTGCGCGTAAGCGCCCGCGCCCTCGCCGCGCACGAGCTGCTTGAGCGTCTGGAGCGCGTAGAACGTCCCCGCCGCCGTGCGACCCGCGGCGACGACCACGTCCGACCTCACGGCGAGCACATAGCCCTCTTCGCCCAGGTCCGCGGGCACGCTCACGCCCGCGCGCTCGACCGCCGCCCGCACGCGCGGGTGCGTGAGCAGCCCGACGAGAATCTGCCGCCTCCCTCCCCCCGTGCCGACGCGGAGCGCGACACCGGCCGTCTCGCGCAGGTCGTCGGCGAAGTCCTGCGCGGCGAAGCGGTCGTCCTCGGATTTGGGGTCGGCGACGACGACGCGCGCCTCGCGTCGGAAGGAAAAGTCTTCGCCCGTGGCGGCGAGGGATTTCGGCGCGGGGATTACCCGGACGGCGGCCGGCCCCTGCGGCTTCGGCGGCGCTTCGGCCGCGGCCTGCGCGGCCTGCTGCGCGCGCGCGGCCGTGGCGAAGGTCAGCGCGGTCAGGCAGGCCGCGAGCAGGAGCCGCGCGGCGCGGCGTGGCGACATTCTCGACGGTTTCGTCGGCGGGTTGGTTCTCATCACCTGTCTTTGCTAATAAAAAATTGGGTCGCGGCGTCGGAGCACTTGCGCTGACAATTAACATGATGGCAAAAGAGAGTCAACGCACTTCCACGCGCACGCGCGCCGCCGTCGGAAAACTTTCGCGAGGAGAGACTTTCAAGCCGTGTCACTGATGCTCGAAGAGATCGCGCAGCAGCCGGAGGCCCTGGCGCGCACCATCGCCGAGGAGCGCGGCAAGGTCGCGCGTCTCGGCCGGCTCCTGCGCGCGCACGACGCCGACCTGATCGTGCTGGTCGCGCGCGGCTCGTCCGACAACGCCGCGCTCTTCGGCCGCTACCTGCTCGAAATCACGACCGGCATCCCCGTCGCGCTCGCCGCGCCCTCGGTCAGCACGCTCTACGGCGCGCGGCTCCGGCTGCGGCGCGCGGCCGTCATCGGCGTCTCACAGTCGGGCGAGGGCGAGGACATCAACCGCGTGCTGGCCGAGGCGCGCGAGGGCGGCGCGCTCTGCACAGTCGGCATCACGAACGAGCCCGACTCCTCGATGACGAAGGTGGTGGACGAGACACTTTTGACGCACGGCGGGCGCGAGCGCTCGGTGGCGGCGACGAAGACCTACACGGGGCAGCTCCTGCACTTCTACATGCTGGCCGAGGCGCTCGCCGAAGGCGGCGCGGGGCTCGGCTTCGAGGCCATCCCCGACTTCGCGGCGGGCGCGCTCGACCTGCGGCCGCAGATTGAGCAGATGGTCGAGCGCTACGTCTTCATGGAGAACTGCGTGGTGGTCGGGCGCGGGCTCATCTACGCCAACGCCTTCGAGATGGCGCTCAAGCTGATGGAGACCTGCTACGTCGTGGCCGAGCGCTTCTCGTCGGCCGACTTCCTGCACGGCCCGCTCGCCGTGGTCGAGCGCCACTTCCCCATCTTCGCCTTCGCGCCGCCGGGCGTCACGCTCGGGGGCGTGCGCGAACTGCTGGCGCGGCTGAAGGAGCTGCGCGCCGACACGCTCGTCTTCACCTCCGACGCGGAGGCGGCCGCGCTCGCCACGCGCGCCGTCCGGCTCCCCGCCGAGATAAACGAGATGCTGGCCGTCATCCCCTACATCATCCCCGCGCAGCTCTTCGCCGCGCTGCTCGCCGACGCCAAGGGGCTCGACCCCGACGCCCCGCGCTCGCTCGCGAAGGTGACGCGCACCCTGTAGGGAATAATTCACATGGATAGACAGGATGGACAGGATGAGAGAAATACAGACTTCAAATTTGAAGTTTCACAGTCTTAATCCTGTCCATCCTGTCCATCCATGTGAATTATTCCTTCGACAGACACACGACCAAGGAAATATATGAAGCTACTCGTTCTGGGCGGGACGAAGTTTCTCGGCCGCCACCTCGTCGGGCTGGCGCTCGGGCGCGGGCACGAGGTGACGCTCTTCAACCGCGGCCGGCTCAACCCGGAACTCTTCCCCGAGGCGGAGCGGCTGCGCGGCGACCGCGACGGCGGGCTAGAGGCGCTGAAGGGCCGCCGCTGGGACGCCGTCGTCGACACCTGCGGCTTCTCGCCGCGCGTCGTGCGCGACTCGGCGGCGCTGCTGGCCGACGCGGCGGAACACTACACGTTCGTCTCAAGCATCTCGGTCTACGCCGACACGCGCGTGCCGGGCGTGGACGAGGGCCACGCGGTCGGCCGCATCACTGACGAGCGGTTGCGCGAGGCCGAGGCGCTCCCGCAGTCCGAGCTGACGGGCGCGCCCTTCTTCGGCGAGATTTACGGGCCGCTCAAGGCCCTCTGCGAGCAGGCGGCGGAAGGGGCCATGCCGGGGCGCGTGCTGAGCGTCCGCGCCGGGCTCATCGTCGGCCCGCACGACTACAGCGACCGCTTCACCTACTGGCCGCGCCGCGTCGCGGAGGGCGGCGACGTGCTCGCGCCCGGCGACCCCGCGCGCCCCGTGCAGTTCGTCGACGTGCGCGACCTCGCGGCGTGGATTCTGCTCTCGGCCGAGCGACGCCTGACGGGCGTCTTCAACGCGACGGGGCCGGACTACGCGCTGGCGTTCGGGCGCTTCCTCGAAGAGTGTCGCGCGGCGACGGGCGGCGACGCGCGCTTCGTCTGGGCGGACGAGAAGTTTCTGCTCGCGGAGGGGCTGACGCCCTGGATGGAGGTGCCGCTCTGGACGGAAGAGTCTGACGAGGCCAACCGTTACTTCCAGTACATCAGCGTCGAGAAGGCGGTCGCCGCCGGGCTCACCTTCCGCCCCGTCGCCGAGACCGCGCGCGACACGCTTGAGTGGGACTCGACGCGCCCCGCCGACACCGAGCGCCGCGCCGGCCTCGCACGCGAGCGCGAGCGTGAAGTGCTGGCGG
>DASVSK010000849.1:0-4693 GCA_036388135.1 Pyrinomonadaceae bacterium
CCGTGTGGCCCGACTCTCTGCCGCTCTTCGCGCGCATCTCCGCGACCGACTGGGTCGAGGGCGGCTGGGACTTGCCGCAGTCGGTTCAACTCTCGCGCTGGCTGAAGGCGCGCGGCGTCGACCTCGTCGACTGTTCCAGCGGCGGCCTCGTCCCCGGCGCGCGCATCCCCGTCGCGCCCGACTACCAGACGCCCTTCGCCGAGGCGATACGCAGGGAGGCGGGCGTCGCCACCGGCGCGGTCGGCCTCATCACGGAGCCCGCCCAGGCCGAGGAGATTATCGCCACGGGGCGCGCCGACGCCGTCTTCCTCGCACGCGCCGAGCTGCGCGACCCCTACTGGCCGCTCCACGCCGCGCGCGTGCTGGGCGCGGAAGCGCCCTGGCCCGTCCAGTACGACCGCGCCGTCAACTGACGCCCCTTAAAAAAAACCGAAGCGGCCGGGGAGACTGAGACGTCATCCCCGGCCGCTTCGTGAATAGCTGCCCCTTCGACGGACTGCCTTAAGGCAAGTCCAGCGTCGTGCCGTCCGTGAACTCGACGCGCGCGACGCCGATGATGACGTTGAAGTTGCCGTTGACCTCGCCGGCCGCGGCCAGCGGCCGGAAGAAGTCCGCGAAGTGCACGCCGCGCAGCTCGAACCTCCGCCGGCCGCCGGGCGGGACGTCGACCTCGAAGTCGGGCAGCAGCCCCTTCGCCAGCGCCTCCGCCTTCTCGAAGGCGTCCTGGCCCGGAGCCAGCGCCGACACCCTCCAACGCAGCCGCACCGACTTCACGATGCGCGGCGTGCGGTTCTCGACCTCCGCGCAGCGGAGTTTGATGGCGTGCGGCCTGGGGGCGGACGCGCTGCTCAGCCCTGACAGGGCGACCGGCGAGGAGGCGTCGTCGAACTGCGGCTTGTCAAAATTGAAAGCGAAGCCGAACTTCCCCGGCGGCATCTCCTTGATGTCGGCGTAGTAGGCCGGGTCTTTGACCGGCTTGTCCTCGCACCCCACGAGCGGCGGCCCTTGGGCCGCGCCGGCGGCGCACAGGGCGAGCAGGAAGGGGAGGGCTCCGAAGAGTCGTCGGTTCATGACCCGTGCTCCTTTCAGCGCCAGCCGACCGAGCCGCGTACGGAGTCGACGAGCTTGGCGGGGTCGTAGCCGAGGCCGTCTTTGAAGACGAGCTCGACCTTCTCGATGTCGTTGATGTTGGCGGAAGGGTCGCCGCGCAGGACGACGAGGTCGGCGAGCTTGCCCGGCGCGATGGAGCCGATGCTGTCGGACTCGCCGAGGTACTCGGCGGCGTTGAGCGTACTGATGCGGATGGCTTCGAGCGGCGTGAAGCCGGCCTCGACGAGCAGGATGACCTCGCGCTGGCTGCCGAAGCCGGCGAGCGCGCCGCCGTTGCCCGTCGGGTCGGTGCCTGCCATCAGGCGGCCGCCAGCGCGCGCGAAGGCCAGCTCGAACTGCATCTCTTTTTTGAGCGCCGCGGCCCAGGGCGAGTTCTTGCGCTCGGCCGCGCGTGCGCGCGAGGCGAGGTACTGCGTGCGCGCGTCCGCGGTCATGGCGTCGAGCACGCGCTGCTGGAGCGGCGGCCGGTCGGGGAGGAACGCCTCGAAGACCGCGAGCGTCGAGGTGACGGCCACCTTGCGCGCAACGAGGTCGCGTATCATCTCGCGCACCGGCGCGGAGTCGATGTCGAGTTTCGCGAGGTGCGTGACCGTCTCGTTCTGCGGCGGGCAGACGTCGGGCTTCTTTCCCGGCAGGAACTCGGTGTCGACGATGATGCCGTGCTCAAGGTTGTCGATGCCGAGCGCGGCGGCCTCGCGGAACCCGACGGCGCAGAGGTGCCCCGTCACCTTGATGCCGCGCCTGTGCGCCTCCTCAATCGCCGCGCCCAGCTCCGCGCGCGAGATGTACATGTAGGCTTTGAAGGAGGTGACGCCCTCGTCGGCCCACTGGTTGACCATGCGGCGCGCGGAGTCGGGGCCGTCGAGGACGCGGAACTGCGTGGCGAAGCTGCCCTTGCCGTCGAGGTAGGGGCCGGTGACGCGAACCTTCGGGCCGGGGATGCGCCCCGAGTCGATGAGCCGCTTGATGTTGAGGTCGGTGTAGGGCTCGACGCTCCCGGCCGTGCGCATCGTCGTGACGCCGCAGCCGAGGTAGAGGCGCGGGAAGCTCCAACCCATCTCGTTGAAGAGCGCGAGCCGCCCCGTCGGGTAGAACATGTGCTCGTGCATCATGACGAGGCCGGGGATGACGCTGCGACCCGTCATGTCCAGCACCCGCGCGCCCTCGGGAATCTTCGCCGAGGCCGAGGGGCCGACCGACTGAATCCGCCCCGCGCCGATGACGACGGTCTGGTCGGCGAGCGCGGGCCCGCCCGTGCCGTCGATGACGCGCACGTGTGTGAGCGCGACGGCGGGCGCGTCGACGCTGACGAACTCGCGCGTCTCCTGCGAGAGCGCGGGGCGGCTCTGCCGCGTGGACGCCGCGCCGTGCGTCAGGAGTGAGAGAAGACAGAGGCCGAGGACGAACTTCCGCATCGCATCCCTCCGGGGTCGGGCCTGGAGCGGCCCGGCGGGCCGCTGGCGGTTTCGTAAAATTTGAGGGCCGCGCAATAATAGCAGCATCCGCTAAGAAGCGTTCTCGAATTTCGCGGGCTCAGAACGGAGGGAGTGATGGGTCTAAGGAAGAGACTGTTGACGATTGTGCTGTCGGCGCTGCTGGTCGCGCTGGCGGCCCCGACGCCGCGCACGCGCGCGCAGCGCACGCAGAAGCCGCCGCTGCACGGCCGGCACTGGATGGCTATCACGGGCAAGCCCCTCGGGGCCACGGCCGGGGCCATGATCTTCCAGAAGGGCGGCAACGCCGTCGACGCCGCCTGCGCGATGCTCGCCGCCACGGCGACGATGTGGGACACGCTCTCGTGGGGCGGCGAGACGCAGGCGCTCATCTACAACCCGAAGACGGGGAAGGTCGTCGGCATCAACGCGCTGGGCGTCGCCCCGACCGGCGCGACCGCGGAGTTCTACAGGTCGAAGAAGATGAAGTACCCGCCCGAGCACGGGCCGCTCGCGGCCGTCACGCCGGGCACGCCGGGCGGCCTGATGACGATGCTCGCCGAGTTCGGCAGGCTCAGTCTGAAGGACGTGCTCGACCCCTCCATCCAGCTCGCCGACGGCTTCCCCATCGAGGCGCAGCTCGCCAACGGCATCGAGCGCCAGAAGACGATGCTCAAACAGTGGCGCTACACGCGCGAGGTGATGCTGCCGCACGCGGGGCAGGCGCGCGAGGCGCCGGAGCCGGGCGAAATCTTCAAGCAGCCCGACCTCGCCGCGACGCTGCGCAAGCTGGTCGAGGCCGAGCAGCGCGCCCTGGCCGCCGGCAAGAGCCGCAAGGAGGCCATCTACGCCGCCAACGAACGCTTCTACCGCGGCGACATCGCGCAGGAGATAGCGCGCGGCACTAAGGAAGAAGGCGGCCTCATCACCGCGCAAGACCTCGCCGACTGGAAGGTGCGCATCGAGGAGCCGGTCAAGACCACCTACCGGGGCGTCGAGGTCTACAAGCTGACGCACTGGACGCAGGGCCCCGCGATGCTCCAGGCGCTCAACATCCTTGAGAACTTCGACCTCAAGGGGATGGGCTTCAACAGCGCGCGCTACGCCCACACCGTCTACCAGGCGATGAGCATGGCCTTCGCCGACCGGGACTTCTACTACGGCGACCAGTACTTCCCGCCCGAGGAGCCCATCGCCGGGTTGCTCTCGAAGGAGTACGCGAAGCAGCGCGCCGCGCAGATGAACTTGAATCGTAACGACCCGAACGTCGCGCCCGGCGACCCGTACCCGTTCCAGGGCGGGCAGGCGAACCCTTACCGCGACCTGCTGGGCAGGTGGAACGAGAGACCCGCGGCCAACCCCGCGACGCCCCCGCCCCCCACGCAGGACACCGTGCGCCCCGGGCGCAGGACTGCCGCGCCCGCCGCGACGCCGCGGCCCTCGCCGACGCCTTCGCCGACGCCTCCGCCCGCCTCGTCACAGTCCTCCGACGAAGATTTCAAGCGCGCCTTCTACGCGGGCACGACCTCGGTCGAGGCGGCCGACGCCGAGGGCTGGGTCGTCTCCATCACTCCGAGCGGCGGCTGGGTGCCAGCGGTCATCGCGGGCCGCACGGGCGTGGGCCTCAGCCAGCGCGCGCAGAGCTTCGTCACCGACCCGGCCGAGGGCCCCTTCAACGTCATCGAGCCGGGCAAGCGTCCGCGCGTCACGCTCACGCCCACGCTCGCGCTCAGGGAGGGCAAGCCCTACCTCGCCTTCGCCGTGCAGGGCGGCGACAGCCAGGACCAGAACCTCTTGCAGTTCTTCCTCAACGTCGTCGAGTTCGGCATGAGCGTGCAGGAGGCGACCGAGGCCCCGAACATCAACAGCTTCCAGATGCGCAGCTCCTTCGGCGCGCACGAGACGAGGCCGGGGCGCATCCTGCTCGCCGAGGCGATGCCGGGCTGGGTGCGCGCGGAGCTGCGCCGCATGGGCTACGAGCTGACCTACGAGGAACGCACCTCCGGCCCCATCACCGCCATCATGCTCGACCGCGCGCACGGCACGATGTGGGGCGGCGCGAGCAACCACGGCGAGGACTACGGGGTCGCCTGGTAACGTCTTACGGCGACTCGCGGCCGGGCGTAACGCAGAGTCGTCGAACGCGGGGG
>DASVSK010000850.1:0-11448 GCA_036388135.1 Pyrinomonadaceae bacterium
GTCGCGGGCGAGCGGTAGGGCGAAGAGCCGACGTACGTCGGATAGCGGTCGAACATCTGGCGCAGGTGCGGGCTGCGGAAGTGCGCGGCGACCGTCGAGTGGTAGTTCCCCCAGGCGCGGCGCAGCGGCAGATGACGGAGCGCCCTGAGCGAGCGCAGGTGGGGCGGCGCGAGCGGCGTGCGGCGCAAAAAAGTCTCGCGCGAGAGCGCGAAGAGGCGCGCGCCCAGTCGCATGAAGCGCAGGAAGCCTTCGTAGTCGCGCGGCTCAAGGGCGCGCACGGTCGAGAGCCATTCGGGGAGCCGCGACGTGTAGGTGAAGCGCGTGCCGTCGTCGAAAACGTAGTCGGCGAGCGGGTGGACGGGCGCGAGCGTGACGTGCTCGGCGAGCGTGGAGCCGGCCGCCGCGAACAGCTCCTCGAAGACCCACGGCATCGTGATGAGCGACGGCCCGGTGTCGAAGCGGAAGCCCTCGCGCTCGAACGAGTTCATCTTCCCGCCGAAGCGCGCGCCACGCTCGCAGACCTCGACGTCCCAGCCGCCGGCCGCGAGCCGCAGCGCCGTCGCCAGCCCCCCGAGCCCGCCGCCGACGACGACGGCACGCCTCTTCTGTCGTATAACTGTCATTCCTTCACAGCCGGTGTCTTGGAGCCGTCATGCCTTCACGGCCGGGCCGGGTCTTCCTCCGGGTCTCAGCCCGCAAGCTCCTCGCCGCTCTCGACGCCCGCCGCGCGGTAGCGCCTGCCCTTCCACTCGACGCCGCGCCCCGTCTTACAACTCAGCCACGACGAGACGCCCAGCGCCAGCAGGACGGACTCGCCCAAAGGGTGCAGCAGCGCCGACCACCAGGGGTGTCGGAACCTGAGCGCAAGCGCGAAACGCGTCGCGACGACGCAGGCCGCGGCCGCGAGTGTCAACGCGCCTCCGGCCGTCGTCGACGCGAACGGCAGGAGCGCGAACGGCAGCAGGAAGACGAAGAGGTGGAGCGCGAGAAACGCCCAGAAGCTCCGCGCGCCGCGGAAGGCGGGGAAGAAGTTTTTCCCGAAGCCCCGCCAGATTCCCGCGAGCGAGCGGTACATGCGGACTCTGACGACGCGCCCGCCGTCGAGACACAGGCTGGGACGCCCCGCCGCGCGCCAGACTTGCGCCAGCCGCACGTCCTCGAACAGCTCGCCGCGCACGGCGGCGTGCCCGCCGACGCGCGCGTAGTCGTCTCGGCGCGCGAGCACGCACGAGCCGTGCGCCAGCCCGAGCGAAGCGTCGCCGCGTCGCAGCGCGAGCGGCGCGGGGTAGAGCGTGAAGACGACGAAGTTCAGGAGCGGCATCAGCGCCCCCTCCCAGAACCCGCGCGTCTCAAGGCGCGGCCAGCAGGAGAGCAGCGAGACGCCGCGCGCCTCCGCCTCTCTGACGATGAGCGCCGACGCCCCCGCGCACAGCCGCGCGTCCGCGTCGAGAAAGAGCATCCATTCGTTGCGCGCCTCCGCGGCCAGGCGCGAGCACGCGAAGGTCTTCCCGCACCACCCGGCGGGCAGCGGCGCGGGCGCGACGAGTCGCACGCGGGCGTCGCGCCGCGCGTACTCTTCGACCAGCCGCGCCGTGGCGTCGCGCGAGTGGTCGTCGTAGACGAGAACCTCGTCCACGGCCGTCCCCTGCGCGAGCGCGGCGTCGAGACAGTTGGCGATGTTCTCCTCCTCGTCGCGCGCCGGTATCAGCACGGACACAGCCGTGCGCGCCGCCGACGCCTCGGCCTTCGCGTCGCCGACACTCGGCCACGCGAGCGCGTTCCACAACGCCACACACAGCAGCGCGCAGGCGACGACGAGGGCCGCCGAGGCGAAAACTTCGTACGTCATCCGGCGACGCTCTCACGCGCCCGCGCCGCTTCGTTCTCACGCGCGGGTTTCTCACGCGCCGGGTTCTCACGCGCGGGCCTCACGCCCGCCTCGGGCGACGATTCGGCAGAGGCGTCGAGTACGAGGTAGGCGGCGTCCGCCAGGAGCATGACCTCGTCGCGCGCGCCGAACTGTTCGTAGAGGCGCGCGACGCCTCGCGTGACGAGTTTGCGCGCCAGCTCACGCGCGCCGTCCGTCCCGAGGCCGACGACGGCGCTGGCGCGCAGGTGGCGCGCGTCCTGTCGCGCGGGCTTGCCCGTCGTCTCGCACGCCTGCGTCTCGTCCTGTACGTCGTCGCAGAGCTGGTAGGCGCGCCCGAAGCACTCGCCGAAGTCCGCGAGCGAGCGCGTGTCCCCCGCGCCCGCGCCGACGGCGAGCGCGCCCGCCGTCATCATCAGCCGCATGAGCGCGACCGTCTTCAGCTCGCGGCAGGCTAGCGCCTGCGCGTCCGCGTCGCCCGCGCGCGTCAGCAGGTCGACGGCCTGACCGCCGGCCATCCCATCCGAGCCGACGCAGCGCGCGGCCTCGCGCACGAGCGAGACGCACGAGCCCGACCCCTTGCGGCCGCGCGCCGCGTCTGCCAGCAGCGAATAAGACTGGTTGAGCAGCGCGACCGCGGCGAGCACCGCGACGCCCTCGCCGTAGACGAGGTGGAGCGCCGGACGTTTGCGCCGGAGCCCCGCGTCATCCATCGAGGGCAGGTCGTCGAGGATGAGCGAGCTGCTGTGCAGGAACTCGACGGCGCACGCCGCCGCCAGCCCCTGCTCGCGCGTCGCCCCGGCCAGCTCGGAGGCGAGGAGCGAGAGCGCCGGGCGCAGGCGCTTGCCGCCGGGGAAGACGGCGTATTCGAGCGCCTCGTTGAGACGCCCGGCGCGCGGAAGAGAGCTGAAGGGAAGGCCCCGCCACAGCGCCTCCTCGACGGTGCCGCGACGCGACGCGACAAAGCTTGCCAGTTGCTCGCTCAAAACTTTTCACACCTTCCTTCGCACCGCCCGTCGGCGCGGGCGGGTAACTTGAAAATCATCTCGGCCAACTGCTCTGTCGTCTCTTCGAGCGGCAGGTGCCCGGCCCCTTTCAGCTCGCGCACCAGCGCGCGGGGCAGCACCCCGCGCCACTGCGCGAGCGACCTCCTGACCGCGCCGAACGTCTTCTCGCCGTACGCTATCTCCACCGGGGTTTCGACGCCGCGGAAGATTTCGACGCCCCCGACCTCGTCGAAGAGTGCGAGGTAGCGGCGCGCGACCTCGTGATTCACCTCGGCGAAGGTCGCCGTCAGGTCGGAGCCGTCTTCGCGCCTCTGTCGCAGCGCCTGGTTGGTCAGCCAGCGCCCCAGAGGGGATGCGAAGGTCGCGTCGTACGCGCGCCGCCCGAAGTCGCCCGCCAGAAACAGGCGGAAGTAGCGCGGCAGGTACGCGAACGGGTCGATCATCGAGACGCGCCCGGCCGCTTCGCCCAGCTCCTTCGCCGCCAGCAGCGCGAAGACCGCGCCGCCGCAGTTGCCGACGAAGTTGACGCGCGCGGGCGCAATCTCGCGCGCCGCCTCGACCACCTCCTCGACCACGGCTGCGACCGACCACTCGCGCGGCGGCGGCGAGTGGCCGCAGCCCGGCAGGTCTGCGCTGTAGAGGCTCGCGTGCGCGGGGACGAAGGGCGCGAGCGGCGCGAACGTGCGCCGGTCGCCGCCCCAGCCGTGCAGCGCGAGGTAGGCTTCGTCGCCCCAGCCCTGTCGCTCAACGAACACGTCCCGCAATCCTCTCCGCGACGAGCCGCCCCGAGAGCACGACCATCGGCATCCCCGTCCCCGGCGTCGTGCTCGCGCCGACGTAGTAGAGCCCCTCTAACGTTTCGGAAAAATTCCTGCGGCGGAACGGGCCGACCTGCGTGAGCGTGTGCGCCGCCCCGAAGGCCGAGCCGTCGTAGAGGCCGAAGCGCCGCCGCCAGTCCTCGGGCGTGTAGACCTCCTCGAAGACGACGCGCGACGGCTCTATCCGCACGCCGTGGCGCGCGAGCGTCTCGGTCACGCTCCGCTTTATCTTCCGCGCCTCGTCCGGCCAGTCCGCGCCCGGCATCTGGCTGAGCGTCGGCGTCGGCGCGAGTACGAAGACCGCCGAGCAGCCTTCGGGCGCGAGCCCCGCGTCGGTCGCCGAGGGGACGCTCACGTAGAAGGGGAGTTCCGCGGGGACGCGCCCGCGCTTGAAGAGGTCGTCGAAGGCCGCGCGGCAGTCGTCGGGCAGAAAGATGGTGTGGTGGCCTAGCCCTTCGACGCCGCCGCGCACGCCCCAGTAGAAGGTGACGACGCCCGGCGTCATCCGCGTCTTAGCGGCGCGCGCGTGCGCCCTGTCGGCGAAGCCGTCCTCGGTCACGACCAGCTCCGTGTCGGTCGTCGGCACGTCGACGTTCGAGACGACGAGCGAGGCCTCGATGCGTTCGCCGCCCTCCAGGTCGACGGCGCGGACGCGCCCGCCGCGGCAGACGATGCGTGTCACGCGCGCCTTCGTGCGGACTTCCACGCCCAGCTCGCGCGCCAGCCGCTCGACGCCCTCGACCAGCCCGTAGACGCCGCCCTCGGGGAGCCAGAGCCCGTAGGCCAGCTCGCCGTAAGGCAGGATGGTGAACATGCCCGGCAGCTCGTAGGGCGAGCCGCCGAGGTACATGGCGTAGGAGCCGAGCGCCTCGCGCACGTGGCGGCTCTTGAAGTGGCGGCGAAGCTCGCCGTCGAGCGAGCGCCAGAGCCCCGTCCCCTTCAGCTCCGACGGCGTGAGCGCGGCCAGCCACTTCGCCGGGTTGTCCACGTTGCGGCTCACCAGCTTGTCGAAGGCGACGCGGAACTTGGCCCCCGCGTCGCGCAGGAACTCGAAGACCGAAGGCGCGCAGCCCGGCTCCATCCGCTCGCACTCGGCGAGGAATTTTTGCACGTCGCTCGACAGCGTGAAGTGCGCGCCGCCCGCCCAGCGGAAGGTGATGGAGGGGTCTACCGGCAGCAGGCGCACGTAGTCGCCGAAGCGACGCCCGGCGGCCTCGAAGAGCTGCTCGAAGACCCAGGGGTAGTTGAGCAGCGACGGGCCGGTGTCGAAGCGGAAGCCGTCGCGCTCGATGACGTTGGCGCGCCCGCCGACGCGCGCGCCCGCTTCGAGCAGCGTCACGCCGAAGCCCGCGAGCCGCAGGTGTATCCCGGCGCTCAAGCCCCCGAGCCCGCCGCCCACGATCAAAACTTTCCTGTCCGCGCCCGTTCTCATCTCGTCAGGTACGCCAGAGGGATGCGCCAGTATTTGCTCGCCGGGAGCGCCTCGAACTTCTCCCTGAGCGGCACGCTCTCGCGGTGTGAGACGCCGCGCTCGCTGCGCGCGACGCGCCGGTTCAGGCGGCCGTAGACCTCTATGCAGGAGCGCACCGCCGGCCGGCAGTCGGGCGAGAAGGCGTCGAGGTCGGCAGCCGCCCGCGCGTAAAGCTCGTCGGCGATCAAGGCCAGCCGCCGCCGCACGCGCTTGAGCTTCTCCTGCTGTCGCGGGTCGTACGCGTCGAGCGCGTCGATACCCTCGGCGCGCAGCGCGTCCGCGGGGAGGTAGACGCGACCGCGCCGCTGATCCTCCGCCACGTCGCGGAGGAAGTTGGTCAGTTGCAGGGCTATCCCGAGGTGGCGCGCGGACGAGAGGGCGCGCCCGAAATCCGCCCCGTCGCGCGCGCCGTAGACGTGCGCCAGAAAGTAGCCGACGACGACGGCGCTGCCGTAGACGTAGGAGTCGATCAGGTCGCCGAGCGTGCGGAAGGGGCGCGGGTCGACGTCGAGGCGCATCGCGTCGAGGAAGGCGTGGTAGTGCCCGTGCGGGATGCCGCGCTCGCGCACGACGCGGACGAAGCCCGCGAGGTGTGAGGGGACGCCGCGCTCAAGTGACTCGCGCAGCGACCCGCACGCGAGCCCCTCCTCGTACCGCTCGCGCCAGTCTTCGAGCAGCCACAGCCGAGCCGAGCGGCCGAGCCGGAAGGTGTCGACCACCTCGTCCGGGTAGCGGACGGCGGCGTAAATCGCCTCGACCTCGTCGCGCTTTACCTGCGGGAGGAAGCGGCTGACGACGAAGAAGCTGGTCGTGTAAGCGCGCATCACCGCGCGCGACTCGCGGACGAGCACGCGCCAGGCCCCCGGCTCCGTGCGCTCGCGCAGCGCCCGCTCGCGCACGCGCCTCTCGCGCTCCGCCCACTCGGCCGCGCCCCACGCGGCCCCCGCCGCGTTCGCGCCCGGCTCGCTCGTGTGTAGTCCTATCATGACGAGGCTGTAACTCCGTTGCCCCTTGCGGCCTTCAACCGCGGGCCTGCGTCTTGTGAAGAATCTGGCGGCCGAGGTCGCCGGCGTCGAAGTAGGCGCGGAAGCGTGTGATCTTCTCCCCGTCCGTTTCGAGGATGCTGACGCCTTCGTACGAGACGGGCGAGCCGTCGGCCGACGTCCCCTCGGTTTTCCATTCGAGCGTGACGCCGCCGGGCGTGACGAAGACGTTCCGGAAGGCGGACTCGACCTCGCCGAAAGTGTCGCGGTACTTCGCGCCCCAGAACTCGCGCGCGCCCTCGCGCCCGTGAAACTTCTCGGGCGAGGTGACGTTGCCGATCTCGCTCTCCTCCGCGAAGAGCGACGTGATGGCCTCCAGCTCGCGCTCGGCTTCGAGCCGACCGAGCGCCTCGATAAATCTTTTCGCCAGTTGCTCCGACATTCGTAAAACCCCCTTTGTGCGTCCGGCCGCCTCCGACCCGGCGGCGCGACGACGACGTTTGAATGGTCGACCCCGTAGAGTCGGGTCAGAGAAGCGACGCGTGCTCCTCCAGTTGAATGAATGTGTCCGCGTGAAGGTCGGCCGGGAATCTGTGTCGCACGACCCCGGCGCTAAAGCCCGCGCCGCCCAGCACCACCGACGCCCCAACGTCGGACGCCGCCTCCGTGAACTCGCCGTACTCGCGCGCCGCGCGATCCGGCTGGTTGAAAACGGTCGAGGCGACACAGACCAGTCGCGGGCGGAAGCGCCCGACCGCCTCGGTCAGCGCGTAGAACGGCGTGCTCGCGCCAAGGTTGACGACGCCCCAGCCCAGCCCTTCCAGCGTCAGCGCGGCGAGGTTGACGGGCAGCTCGTGGAAGTCGTCCTCGACGCCGCAGCAGACACCGACGCGCCCGCCCGCCTTCAAATTCAAAGAGTCTCTCAGAAGCTTCAAGGCCGAGAGCGCCGCGCGCGTCGCCACGTGCTCCTCGACGATTGACAGCTCCCCCGCGTGCCAGAGGTCGCCGACCCTCCGCAGCGCAGGGCAGAACACGGCGTCCGCGATGCGCGCGACGGTGTGCCCCTTCTGGTGGAGGCCGACGAGCGCCGCCGCCGCCGACTCGTCGTCACCGCCGAGGAGGGCATCGAACATTGCGCGTGTCAGCGCTTCGTCGAACGCGATACTCTCCCGCGTCAGTTCGTCTCCCGCGGCGAGCCCCGGCGTGTCGCCCTTCCCCGGAACGCCCGCGGCCCTGCGCGCGTCGCGCCCGCGGCCGAAGGCGGCCACCTCCTCCGGTCGGAAGCGCCTGTGCCCGCCCGCCGTCCTCAAAGACGGCAGCAGCCCGCCGTCGGCCCAGCGTTTAACCGAAGCCTCGCTCGCGCCGAGCAGCCGCGCCGCCTGTCTGCTGGTCAGATATTTTCGCTTCCCGGTGTCACGCATAAACGCGAGAGCAATCTAACAAAGTGCCGGACAGATGTAAACAGCAAAAACGCTCAAATCGCTCAATGAAGCAGAAATGAGATGAAATTGTATTGGTTTTTAGATTCTTCAAAAGTAGAAGAATATATTGAAATCGTTCAAAGCGTTCGCAAGCGATGGTGTGATTCGGGTCTAGTAGGCGACTAAAAAGGGAGGATTCGAGGATGATTACGATGGGCTTGGCGTTTGTAATTTTCACCACGTTGCTTCTTTGCGGCGGGGTGGCGTACACGTTTCTGTGGTTCCGGCAGGCGGGCGTGCGTTTGCGGGAGGCGGGCACGAAGCCCGTGGAGTCGAACAAGGGTTGGAGGCGGCTCTGACGCCGGCACGGGGAGGAAACGGCTCGGTCGTCTACAATAGGCGTCGAGAGTCCCCGCGGGCTCGGGCGTTAAAGAGCGACTCGCGCGCGTGTGCATGAGATGGGAAGCGCGTTTGGGCCGGCGGCGGGGCGAAGGCGAAGGGTGAAATGTTGATGACGACGGACGAGCAGGTGATTCTCGTGGACGAGCGCGACCGCGAGCTGGGGGCGGACGAGAAGCTGCGCGCGCACAGGGAGGGCGTGCTGCACAGGGCCTTCTCGGTCTTCATCTTCGACGGCGCGGGGCGTCTGCTCCTGCAAAGGCGCGCCCGAGGGAAGTACCACTCGGGCGGCCTCTGGTCGAACACGGCCTGCGGCCACCCGCGTCCGGGCGAGCCGACCGCGGAGGCGGCCCGCCGACGCCTGCGCGAGGAGATGAGTCTCGACTGTGAGCTGCGCGAGGCGTTCGAGTTCGTCTACCGCGCGGAGCTGGACGGGGAGCTCGTCGAGCACGAGTACGACCACGTCTTCGTCGGCACGCACGACGCGGAGCCCGCGCCCGACCCTTCGGAGGTCGAGGAGTGGCGCTGGGTGAGCATGGGCGAGCTGCGCAGGGGGTTGTCGGAAGAGCCGCAGAGCTATAGCTACTGGCTGAAGGTCGCCGTCGAGGGCGAGCACTGGCGCAAGCTCGAAGCGCTCGGGGCGGGCGGGGTAAGCCGTTAGGGCGTGAGGGGCGTGCGTCGCGGGAATCGAAACAGGGAGGGGAACCGGGATGAGTAAGGCTTTGAAGCAAGAGGACAAGCTGGCGAAGTTGCGCGAGATAGTCAAGGCGGTCGACATCTGCATGCTGACCACGACCGACGAGCGGGGCGACCTGCACAGCCGCCCGATGTCGAACAACCGCGAGGTGGAGTTCGACGGCGACCTGTGGTTCTTCACCTACGGCTCTTCGCACAAGGTCGACGAGGTCGGGCGCGAGCCGAAGGTGAACGCCAGCTTTGCCGACACGGACGAACAGTTGTACGCGTCCGTGACGGGGCGCGCCGAGGTCGTGCGCGACCGCGCGAAGATAGAAGAGCTTTGGAAGCCGCAACTGCGTGCGTGGTTCCCCGAGGGGGTGGACACGCCTGACATCGCGCTGCTCAAGGTGACGGCCGAGCGCGCCGAATACTGGGACGGCTCGCAGTCGCTCGTGGCCCACGCCGTCAGCCTCGTCTCGTCGCTCATCAAGGGCGAGCCCGCGCAGCCGGGCGAGAACGAGAAGCTGGATTTGAAGTGACGCCGCGGGACGCGGCCGGTGACGCATGAAGTTCGACTACACACTGGACTTCGGCCGGACGGACTTCCGCAGGCATCCGGAGTTGTACAGGGTCGGCCGCGGCGAGCAGGGCGTGCTCCTCGTCGAGCCCTACAAGAGCGAGCTGCTCCCGCACTGGCGCTTCAGGACGCCGGACGTGGCGCGAGCGTCGGCCGCGAAAATCTACGAGATGTACGAAGGTTACAGCACGGCCGGCGATTTCGTGGGGATGGACATGGCGCGCAAGTACCTCCAGATGGGGTGGACGCGCTCGATGCGTTACGCCAACCACCGCACGGGGAGGAAGTACGTGGGGCGTGTGCCGCCCGAGAAGAGGGGGCAAAGCGGCGCGCACAGCCGACGGGTCGCGCCGAGACAGCAGGACGCGGAGAAGCTGAAGAGCGCGAAAATTTTCAGGGAAAGGCTCGACGCCGTGCTCTCCGACCCCGCCTACGTCTCGATGCGCGAAGAGCACCTGAGCCGGCACGAGACGTCGCACGCGGTCGCCTGACGGCCGCGGGGCCGGGCGACGCTCGGCGCGGACGGCCAAGAGTGCGCCGGATGCGCGCGGGATAAACTCTTCGCGCGGCCGGTCGCGTATCCCGTTACGCACGCGGCGGAAGACGGCCGGCGTCTCCGCGTCGTCGGCCGCGCCGGGCTGCGGGTTTCAGGCGGCACCCGCTTTGGCGGGCGGTTCGAGCGGAAGCTCTATCGTGAAGGTCGTGCCTTCGCCGGGCGCGGAGCGTACGCGGACTTCGCCGCCGTGCGCGCGCGCGAGGTGCTTGACGATGGCGAGCCCGAGGCCGGTGCCGCCCATCTCGCGCGAGCGCGCGCGGTCGACTCGGTAGAAGCGCTCGAAGATGCGCGAAAGGTGTTCGGCCGGGATGCCGTCGCCCGTGTCCGAGACGCCGATGCGGTCGCGCGCCCCCCGCATGTGGCTGACGGTCACGGAGCCGCCCCGGCGGTTGAACTTGATGGCGTTGTCGACGAGGTTGGTGAGCATCTGTTCGAGCCGCCGCGGGTCTGCGCGGACGTTCGCCTCGGCCGCCACTTCGTTGAGCAGCCGGACGCCGAGGGCGTCCGCCTTCGACGCCAGCGCGGCGAACGTCTCCTCGACGGCCGGGAAGAGGCGCACCTCGCGGGCGTCCACACGCGCGCCCCCCGACTCGATGGACGACAGCTCCATGATGTCTTCGATGAGGCCGCGCATGCGCTCGGCGTTGCGGCGGATGATAGAGAGGAAGTTGCGCGCCGTCTCGGGCTCGTCGAGCGCGCCGTCTTCGAGCGTCTCGGCGAAGGTGATGACGGCCGTCAGCGGCGTGCGCAGCTCGTGGCTGACGTTCGAGAGGAACTCCTGGCGGACGAGTTCGAGCCGCTCCAGCCGCGTGATGTCGATGAACACCCCGATGGCCCCCCGCACGTCGCTGCCGTAAATCGCCTCGCGCTCGCGGAGCGGCGCGACGTGCAGGTCGTAGACGCGGCGGTCGTCGCCGCGTTCGGTCTCGACCTTGACCTCGGCGCGGACGCCGCGCGCGACGGCCGCGGCGAACGCGGAGTAGATGGTGGGGTTGCGCGTCAGGTCGCTCAGGCGGCGCGGGCTCAGCACGTCCGAGCCGCGGGAGCGGAAGGTTTCGCGCGCGGGGTTGTTGAGCGCCACCACGCGCATCGCGCTGTCGATGACGACGACGCCCTCGCGCATGCTGTCCATCGTCGCTTTGAGCAGGGCGGCCGCGGGCACCTCCCCGGCCGCGACGCCCGTGCCGACGTACGACGACGGCGTCGTCTCCACCCCCACGCTATCCGGCGGGAACTCGACAGCGGCGGCCTGCTCGTCGCCCGCGCCCGACGTCGTGTACAGGCGCGCGACGACCGCGCCCACGGCCGCCGCCGCCAGCGCGAGCCACGCCGCGAAGGCGTCCGCCTTGTAGACCGCGAACCACGCGGCCAGGAGACCTGCGGTGAGTGCGAGCGCGAGCGCGTTGCGGAGGGGCATAAGTGACGGGGCGGTTCGACCAGCCCAATAATAGTCCGCGTGTGTGTACAGACAAACCCCGCATGGAGGGGACGGGCGTTAGGACGCCGCGCACTACCGTTCGACGTCGCCGCCCGTGCAGCCGACGAAGCGGTAGCCGACGCCGATGACGGTCTCGATGGAGTCGCCGCACCCTCCGAGCTTCGACCGCAGCCGCCGGATGTGGACGTCGAGCGTTCTGGTGTCGCCGTAGTACTGCTGCCCCCACACCTCGT
>DASVSK010000851.1:0-5330 GCA_036388135.1 Pyrinomonadaceae bacterium
GATGCCGCGCGACGGTGCGCGCGAGGTAGTCGGCGTCGCGGTGGCCGCCGGGGCGCGCCACGACTACGGACGCGCCGACCGCCAGCGGCCAGAATATCTCCCAGACCGACGGGTCGAAGTTGAGCGAGGTCTTCAGCAAAAATCTGTCCGTCTCGTCGAGCCGGTAGGTCGCCTGCATCCACGCGACGCAGTTGACGATGCCGCGGTGGTGCAGCATCGCCCCCTTGGGCCGCCCCGTCGAGCCGGACGTGTAGATGACGTAGACGAGGTTGTCGGGGCCGACCGCGACGGCGGGGCTGTCGGTGGGCTCCGCGGCGACGCGCTCCCAGTCGGAGTCGAGGCAGAGGACGTGCGCGTCGGTCGGCGGGATGACGTCGAGCAGGTGTTGCTGCGTGAGCAGCACGGCGACTCCCGCGTCCCGCTGCATGTAGTCGCGCCGCTCCTGCGGGTAGGCCGGGTCGAGCGGCACGTAAGCGCCGCCCGCCTTGAGCACGCCGAGCAGCCCGACGAGCAGCTCAAGGGAGCGGTCAACGCAGACGCCGACCAGCACTTCGGGGCCGACGCCCGCGCGCCCGAGGTAGCGCGCGAGCTGGTTGGCGCGCGCGTCCAGCTCGGCGTACGTGAGCTGTTCGTCTTCGTAGACGACGGCGACGCGTTCGGGCGTGCGCGCGGCCTGCGCCTCGAAGAGCTGGTGGAGGCAGACGCCCCTGTCGTATTCGGCGGCGGTCTCGTTCCACTCGACGAGCAGCCGGCGGCGCTCAGCCTCGCCGAGCATCTCCAGCCCGGCGGCCGGCGCGGCGGGCGCGGCCGTCGCGCTCGACAGGAGCGTGGCGTACTGCCCGGCGAGCCGCTCGACGTCGGCGGCGGTGTAGTGCGCCGGGTCGTAGCGCAGCTCGGCGCGGAGCGCGTCCGCCTCGACGGCGCAGACGAGCGTGAGCCCGGCGCGGTCGACGCAGGCGTGGTGACTTCGGAGGCGGAACGTCAGCCCGCCCGCCGCGTGCGCCGCGAACTCGCCGTTGAACTCGAAGCCGCAGGCCGGGAAGTCGCCCGCGGCCGGCTCGACCCGGCCGCTGTGCGGCCAGACGAACGCCGCCTGCGCGTCCTCCGCCTCGGCGACGGCCTGGTGCGTCTGCCTGAGCAGCGCGCCGAAGCTCGTCGCGGCGGAGAACTGGACGGCCAGCGGCAGCCAACGCGCCAGCAGCCCCGGCGCGCCGCGCAGCTCCTCGAACGGCCGCCCGCCGGTCAGGTAGCCGACAACGAACTCCGCGTTGCCGGTCAAACGCCACAACTGCGTCTGCCAGCAGGCGAGCAGGAACACTTCGACCGACGCGCCGTGCGCGGCGGCGGCGGAGCGCACGCGATGCAGGGTCTCCGGCCCGAGCCGGATTGAAACGGAGGCGGGGCGGAACGGCCCGGCCGCGGCGTGCTTCCGCTCGCCGGGCGGCGCGAGCGCCCAGAGCGAGGGCGCGCTGCGGCGCTGCCAGAACTCGCGCTGCGCCGCTTCGGCCTCGGTCAGCAGCTCCGTCTGCCACGCGGCGAGGCGCGCGTACTGAAGCGGCTCGTCCGCCTCCGCGTCGGCGGCGTCGGCGTCGCAGGCGGCGTAGGCGCGCGCCAGCTCGGCCGTCAGCGCGTCGAGCGTCTGAGTGTCGGCGCAGAGCGCGGGGAGACTGAGCAGGAGGTTGTGCGCGCGCGGCCCGAGGGCGACGTGCGTGACGCGCAGCGCCGCGCCCGTCGTGAGGTCGAAGGGGCGCTCGCGCTCTTCGGCGCGGAGGCGCGCGACCTCTTCGGCCTGCGCCGCGGGCGAGAGCCCGAGCAGGCTGACGCTCTCCCAGGCGGGCGCGGCGTCGGGCACGACGACCTGGAGTGGCGTCGTCATGCCGGGCAGGCAGCGGAACGCGGTGCGCAGGATTTCGTGGCGCGCGACGACGCGGTGCGCCGCCTCCCTGAGCGCCGCGGGGCGCAGCTCGCCCGCGACCTCGACGACGCCGACGGCGCGGTACGGCCCGGCGTCGCCCGGCTCGCCGCCCTGCCCCTGGAGCAGCCACAAACGGTCCTGCTGCGGCGAGAGCTGGAACCCCTCGACCTCCGCCGTCAACGTCAACTCTTCTTGCATCGCTTCTGCACCTTTTGCCTGAGCTAAAAATCCGTCCGCGTGTGCGCCTCGCCCATGGCGGCGAGGACGCGGCGCGGGCCCGCGTAGGGGCTGCGCCCGTGCGCGACCATCATGTTGTCGAGCAGGAGCACGTCGCCGCGCTCCCACGGGAAGACGACCGTCTCGGCGTCGTAGGCGGCGCGAATCTCGGCGACCACCTCGTCCTCAATCGGCGAGCCGTCGCCGTCGTAGGTGTTGTAGGGCAGGCCCTCCGCGCCGAACATGTCGCGCATGGCCGAGCGCACGGCGGGCGCGAGGCTCGACTCGTGCCAGAAGGCGACGTGGTTGAACCAGACCGCCTCGCCGGTCTGCGGGTGGCGTGCGACGGCCGGGCGCGCCTGCCGCGTGCGCAGGCGGTCGCCCGCGCCCCACTCGACCTCGATGCGCGCGTTGCGGCAGTACGCCTCGACCTCGCGCGGGTCGTCGGTGTGGAAGCTCCGCTGCCAGGGCAGGCTCAAGCCCTCGCCGAAGTTGCGCACGAGCAGCCAGCCGCCCTTCTCGTCGAAGCGCCGCCGGAGCCCCGGGTCGAGCCTCTGCCAGACGCGGCGCACGTCGGCGATGGGCGTCTCGCCGCGCTCGGTCGCCGGCTCGACGCAGCAGAAGACTATCTTCATCGGCCACGTCGTCACGTAGGTCAGCTCGTTGTGCAGCGCGATGGGCTGGTCGGCCGGGTACTCGGTCGAGGTGTAGACCTTGTCGCCCAGCTCGGTGCGCGGCGTCGCGCCCTCGGTGTAGCGCATCAGCGGCAGCCCGAGCGCGTGCAGGAACCGCTCGAACTCGGTTTGGCCCGACACGTCGAAGCCGCGGAACAGGACGCCGCCGCGCTCAAGCAGGCGTGCGGCGACGAGGTCGCGGTTCGTCTCGACCCAGTGTGCCAGGTCGACGCGCAACTGGTTCGGGCGGACGACGAGCGGCAGCGCGCCCCCGCCGTCGAGCGCGCCGGTCCTGACCAGGTCCTGCGCCGAGACGGTGACGGCCTTCGGCTTCGTGCCGAGCAGCTTTTGCAGCGCGGAGGCGGCCACCTTCTGCTGCGCCTTCGCCTGCGCCGCGCGCTCGGCCTCGCCGCGCCCCTCAAGCTCGCTCAGGTGCGCGTCGGGCCGCGCGGCCGCGTCGCGCAGCAGCGCCTCGAACCCTTGCAGGAGGCGCTCGATGGTCTCGGGCTCGAAGAGCGCCGTGCGGTATTCGAGCGAGCCGCCGAGGCCGTCGCCCGTCTCGACGAGCGTCATCAGCAGGTCGAACTTCGCCGCCTCGACGCCCGCGGCCGACTCGACCGGCGCGAGCGTCAGGCCGGGAATCTCAAGCGTCGGCATCGGGAAGTTTTGCAGCACCAGCTTGACCTGGAAGAGCGGCGTCGAGCCGACGGCGCGCTCGGGCTGCAACTCCTCGACCAGTTTCTCGAAGGGCACGTCCTGGTGCGCGTAAGCGCCGAGCGTCGTCTCGCGCACGCGCTTGAGCAGCTCGCGGAACGAAGGGTCGCCCGCGAGGTTGACGCGCAGCACGAGCTGGTTGATGAAGAAGCCGATGAGGCGCTCGGTCGCAGAAGAGTTGCGCCCGGCCACGTCCGTGCCGACGACGACGTCGTCCGCGCCCGAGCGCTTCTGCAGGAGCGCGGCGAAGGCGGCCAGCAGCAGCATGAACAGCGTCACGCGCTCCTGCCGGCAGAGGGCCTTGAGCGCGTCGCCCAGCCCGGCGTCGAGCTGGAACGTCTGCCGCGCGCCGTGCGCGGAGAAGGCCGACTCGCGCGGCCGGTCGGAGGGCAGCTTGAGCGTCCGCGGCGCGTCGCCGAGCTGGCGCTTCCAGTAGGCGAGCAGCGCGCCCAGCGTCGGCCCTTGCAGCCACTCGCGCTGCCAGACGGCGAAGTCGGCGTACTGCACGGGCAGCTCCGGCAGCATCGGCGCGCGCCCCTCCGAGAACGCCTCGTAGAGAGCCGCCATCTCGCGTATCAGCACGCCCATCGACCAGCCGTCCGAGACGACGTGGTGCATCGTCAGGAGCAGCACGTGCTCCTCGCCCGAGAGCCGCAGCAGCACGGCGCGGAAGAGCGGCCCGGCGGCGAGGTCGAAGGGGCGGCGCGCCTCCTCCGAGATGAGGCGCTCGGCCTCGGCCTCCCGCTGCTCGGCCGCGTGCGCGCTCAGGTCGTGGAGCGTGAGCGCGCACGTCATCTTGGGCGCGATGACCTGCGCCGGGACGCCGCCCTCGGCGACGAAGGTGGTGCGCAGGACTTCGTGGCGGCGGACTATCTCGTTGAGCGTCTGCGTGAGGGCGGCCACGTCGAGCCGCCCCGCGAGGCGGACTGCCACCGGCACGTTGTAGACGGGGCTGCCCGGCTCCAACTGGTCGATGAGCCAGAGCCTCTGCTGCGCGAACGAGAGCGGGAGCCGCCCGTCGCGCGGGGCCGGCCGGATGTCGGGCTGCGCCGCCGCGCCGCCTTCACGCTGCCGCGTCTCGACGAGCGCGGCCAGCGCGGCGAGCGTGGGGGCTTCAAACAGGTCTTGCAGCACCAGCTCGACGCCGAAGACCTCACGCACCCTTGTCACGACGCGCGTGGCGAGCAGGCTATGGCCGCCGAGCCGGAAGAAGTCGTCTTCGGGGCCGACGCGCCCGACCTGAAGCACCTCCTGCCAGACGGCGGCGAGCAGCTCTTCGGCGGGCGTGCGCGGTAGCGCATGCGCCCCGACCACGCCCTGCGCCGCGTAGTCGGGCGCGGGCAGAGCGCGCACGTCCACCTTGCCGTTCGGCGTCAGCGGCAGCGCGTCGAGCGCGACGAAGGCGGCGGGCGTCATGTACTCAGGCAGCCGCTCGGCGGCGTGCGCGCGCAGCTCCTGCGGCGTGACGGCCGCGCCGGGCCGCGCCACGAAGTACGCGACCAGCCTCCGCTCGCCCGCCGCGTCTTCGAGCGCGCGCACCACCGCCTCGCGCACGGACGGGTGTCTGACCAGCGTCGCCTCCACCTCGCCCGGCTCGATGCGGTAGCCGCGAATCTTCAACTGCTGGTCGCTGCGGCCGAGGAACTCCATCCGGCCGTCGGGCAGGTGCCGCGCCACGTCGCCGCTCCGGTACATGCGCGCGCCCGGCTCCGGCGAGAACGGGTCGGGCTCGAACCTCTCGGCCGTCAGCGCGGGGCGGTTCAGGTAGCCGCGCGCGAGCCCGTCGCCCGCGATGTAGAGGTGGCCGGCGA
>DASVSK010000852.1:0-2206 GCA_036388135.1 Pyrinomonadaceae bacterium
GACGTCCGCGGGCGTCGGCATCGACTCGGGCAGAGTCCACTCGAAAGGGTCGTCCCAGAGGTTGACGGTGATGCCGCCGAAGGTCTGCTCGACGGCGGCGGCCGAGCGCAGGAGGTGCTCGCCGCAGGAGTAGACGGGGAAGACGCGCGCCGCGGGCTCGCGCGCGGGCTGCCAGTAGAGGCGCTCGGCCGGGAGCGCCCGCACGAGCGCCAGCGAGCGCCCGTGCAGACCCGCGAACTGTTCGCCGAGGCCGCGCACGATTCTCATCCCGTCAACCAGCCCGCCCGCGCCCCCGCCCGTCTCGTCATCTGTCTTTGACGCGGCGGTCTTCTTCCCTGAGCGCCATCCCGACGTTGCGGCCGCGAATCGTCGGCCCCGAGTAGACGCGCCCTTTCACGCCGACGCGCGCGCCCTTCGAGGGCGTCCCGCGTTCGGTGACGACCCAGATTTTGCCCGTGCCGTCGTCCACCTCGTACGCGCCGCCGACGAAGGGCACGCCGTAGCTGTCCGTGACGCGGCCGACGACGCCGACCTCCTTGTCCATGTAGCGGTCGGGGTCGGCCGTGATCTTCCCGATGTTGGTCTGGCTCGGGCAGGCCGACAGCCCCAGCACGGCCGCGAGCAGGGCGGGCAGCAGAATCAGTTTGCGACTTGAAAGCATGTGCGTCTCCTTACTGTCTTTGCGGATAGCCGGGAGAGCGACCCGAATCATAGCACGCCGAAACGCGCCCCATGAAAGTGACGCCGCTCGGGGCGTCGGCGTTAGCCGCGCGCGGCAAAATTCGGCGGCGGGGTGTTTTCAGAGGCCGCCTTGGTGTATAAAACCCCGGTCGGCTTTCTTCTCCACCCCGAAACGCACCGCGGCTCTTGCACGTTCACTTCGTCCCGGCAGGGAAAAACGGAGAGAGTTTTGACGCCACGTTTGATTGCCCCCGCGGCGCTGGCGGTTGCTTGCTTTTCGCCGCCGCGCGCACGCGCGCAGGAGCGAAAGATGGCAGACGCGCGCCGGCACCGCCGTACGGTCGAGAGCATCCTCCGCCTTGAGAGGGAGACGATGGACGCCATCCGCGCCAAAGACGCTAAGGCGCTCGAACGCGTGCTGGCCGCCGACTTCGTCTACCGCGCGCCCGGCGCGGAGCTGAGCCGCGCCGAGTTCCTACGGAACATCGCCTCGCTCCCCGGCCGCATCCTCTCCGTCGAAGGCACGGAGCTGCGCGTGAGCATCTACGGCGACGCGGCCGTCCTCACCGGCGTACAGCGCTCGCGCGTCCGCACAGACGACGGCGCTGAGCACCCGAGCACGGTCGCCTTCACCGACGTCTTCGTCAAACAACGCGGGCGCTGGCGACTCTCGCTTGCCTACGGCGTCGAGCTTCCCGAACGGCCGGAGGCCGGGCCGTAGAGGCGACGGCCTTAAGGCGATTTTCGACGGCGACACTTTCGACGGGAGCCCATGAGACCAAATTTAAAGACGACGGCCCGGCTGCTCGGCGCGCTGCCGCTGCTGCTGTGCCTCTGCGCGCACGCCGCGGCCCGCGACGACTACCAGCGCCGCCCCGAGCTGGACGCGCTCCGGTACCGCATCCGGCTCTCGCTCGGCGACGCGGGCGACGAGATACGCGCGGAGACCGAGATAGTCTTCGCCCTCCGGGCCGCGGGCGTCCGCTCAATCGCGCTCGACCTCGCCGGGCTCACCGTCGGCGGCGTGACGGAGAACGGCCGCCCCGCGCAGTTCTCGCGCTCCGAAGGCCAGCTCCGCGTCGCGCTCTCCGGCACCTACCGCGCGGGCGACCTCCTCACGCTCGCGGTCAGGTACCACGGCGCGCCGACCGACGGGCTCTACTTCAAGCGGAACAAGTTCGGCGACCGCACCGTCTTCGCCGACAACTGGCCCGACCGCGCGCGCTTCTGGTTCCCTTCCATAGACCACCCTTACGACAAGGCCAAAGTCGAGTTCTTCGTCACCGCCCCCGCCCGCTACGACGTGGTCGCTAACGGCCGCCTGGTCGAGACGACGAGCCGGCAGGACGGGACGCGGCTCACGCACTGGCGCGAGGACGCGCCCGTCCCCGTCTACTGCATGGTCTTCGGCGCGACCGAGTTCTCCGTCGTCGACGCGGGCGCGGCGGGGGGCGCGCGCCTCCTGCACTACCTCTACCCGAAAGACCGCGACCGCGGCCTCGCCGACCACGGGCGCGCGCTCCGC